>CALUJT010000133.1 GCA_944321005.1 uncultured Atopobiaceae bacterium
GCGCAGCCGCAGACGTAGGCCCACTTGGCGTTCTCGAACGCGATGGACTGGACGCCCTCGACGATCTCGCGCGGGTTGACGCCCTTGTCGAGGCAGATCTGCTCGGCCTCCTCGAGGGAGGAGATGCCGTTCTCAGCGAGCACCTTGTTGATCTTGTCGATGCGGCGCTCATAGCCCTCAAACGAAACTGCCATTTGGTCTTCCCTCCCTTTCTACTCGTGAACCGGGAACACGGACGCGACGGTGTGGGTCTCCTCGTCGGTGCGCGGGTCGATGTACTTGGCGGCGTTGTCCCACTGGCCGTAGTGGCCCATGGCGCCGGCGATGGCGTCCTCAGGAGACTTGCCGTTCTTGAGGGCGTCGGTGAACTTGCCGAGGTTCAGGAACTCGAAGGCGACGATCTCGTCCTTGTCGTTGAGGGCCATGCGGGTGACGTAGCCCTGGGCGAGCTCGAGGTAGCGGGCGCCCTTGAGCTTGGTGCCGAACATGGTGCCCACCTGGGAGCGGAGGCCCTTGCCAAGGTCGTCGAGGGAGGCGCCGACGGGCAGGCCGTCCTCGGAGAAGGCGGTCTGGCTGCGGCCGTAGACGATCTGGAGGAAGAGCTCGCGCATCGCGACGTTGATGGCGTCGCAGACGAGGTCGGTGTTCAGGGCCTCGAGGATGGTCTTGCCCGGAAGGATCTCAGAGGCCATGGCCGCGGAGTGGGTCATGCCCGAGCAGCCGAGGGTCTCGACGAGGCACTCCTCGATGACGCCCTCCTTGACGTTGAGGGTGAGCTTGCAGGCACCCTGCTGGGGCGCGCACCAGCCCACACCGTGCGTGAGGCCGGAGATGTCCTTGATCTCCTTGGCCTGGACCCACTTGCCCTCCTCGGGGATGGGCGCGGGGCCGTGATATGCGCCCTTGGCGACAGGGCACATATTCTCGACTTCTGCGGAATACTGCATGTAATGCTCCTCTCCTGAATCTCCTGCCGGGCCATGCTCCGGCGCGAACGAACCGGTCACGCTTGACCGGTCAGAGCCATGCGGCGGCCAGAGGCCGGCCATCGTCTAGTTTACGGCAAAACGGGCCGCGCATGAGTCCCGGCGGAGGCGTTTTTCGGGCGGTCGCGTGCCTGGGCGCTGCGAGAGGCCTGCTATAATCGCGCCCCGTGAAGGAAAGAGGGGACATGGCCGGGAGCAACGCAACAGAGAAGGACGCCTTTGGGTTGACAGATGGACCTGAGCAAACTGTCAAGTTGACAGATGGACCTGAGCAAACTGTCAAGGGCGAGAAGAACGCGCGGGCCGCGGGCCGCGCCGTCCCCACGTGGGCCTGGAAGGTCGCGCTCGCCGCGTGCGCCGCCATATGGGGCGGCTCCTTCGTGGTGATGAAGGACACCCTCGACGTGATACCCCCCGCGTGGCTCATGGGCATCCGCTTCCTGGCGTCCGCCGTCATCGTGGGCGCCCTCTTCTGGCGCGCGCTGCGCGACAACCTCGACACGAGCCACCTCGTGATGGGCGCCATCCTGGGCGTGGCCTCGGGCTCGGCCTTCGTCGTGCAGAACATTGGGCTCAACGACACCACGCCCGGGAGAAACGCCTTCCTCACCGCCACCTACTGCGTGATGGTGCCCTTCATCAACTGGCTCGTGACGCGCCGGCGCCCCGCCCCCAACAACCTCGTGGCGGCGCTTCTCGCCATCGTGGGCGTGGGCCTCGTGGCCCTGGGGGACGACCTCTCCCTCATCATGACGGGAGGGGACTGGCTCACGCTCGTGGCGGCGGTGCTCTTTGCCGTGCACATCGTTCTCGTGGCGCGGTTCTCCTCCGCCCACGACGTCATGACGCTCACGGTGGTACAGCTCGCCATGAGCGCCGTGGTGGCCCTGGGCACCGCGCTAGTCACTGAGCGGCCGCCCGACCCGGCGATCTTCTCGTCGCCGGACGTGTGGTTCTCGCTCGGCTACCTCGTGCTGCTCTCGTCGTGCGTGTGCATGGTCGTGCAGAACCTCGGCCAGGCCCACGTGCCCCCCGCCCAGGCGTCGCTTCTGCTCTCCCTCGAGAGCGTCTTTGCCGTGGTGGCGAGCGTGGTCTTCTACAACGAGCTCGTCACGCCCAGGATCGCTCTCGGCTTTGGCACGATCTTCGTCGCCGTGCTCGTGAGCGAGCTCTGCGTCCGCGGGGCGGGCGGCGGGCAGGGGCGCGCGTAGCGCCCGCGATAACCAAGGGAGGGGCCATGATCCAGGAGTTTGGCGTCGAGCACGCCTATGACAACCACTTCGAGCCGCACGAGCCGGCCGAGAAGGACTACGTGCTGCACTACACCGCTGCCGGCTGCCTGGCGCGCGTGACGCACGTGGGCGGCGCGGACGCCGACGCGGGCGACTCCGGCGAGGTGATGGAGCTCCCGCGCCTCGCGGACTACCCCCGCAGGCCCGGTTTGGTGACCTATCTCTTCTCGCTGGGGGAGGAGCGCTTCTTCCTCGCGCTGGACGAGCGGGTGCTCGCGCCCGCGGGCTTTGCCTACGAGTCCGTCAACTGGCTCAGGCGCGCCGAGCCGCAGCACCTCCTCTTTGCTGCGGCGACGGGCTCCCAGCTCGACCGCTGGTATCGGGCCAACCGCTTCTGCGGGCGCTGCGGCGCGCGGACGGAGCTCGCCTCGCGGAGCCGCGAGGTCGTGTGCCCCGAGTGCGCGAGCATCGTGTACCCCAGGATCTGCCCCGGCGTCATCTGCGCCGTGACCAGCTGCCGGGGAGACGACGAGAGGATCGTCCTCACGAGGTACGCCGGCCGCACCACGGCGCTCTGGGCGCTCGTGGCTGGCTTCACCGAGATTGGCGAGCCGCTCGAGGACACGGTGCGCCGGGAGGTCATGGAGGAGGTGGGTCTCTCCGTCAGGAACCTGCGCTTCTACAAGAGCCAGCCCTGGAGCTTCACGGACACCCTGCTCGTGGGCTTCTGGTGCGAGGTCGACGGCGACCCCACCATCACCGTCGACCGCTCCGAGCTCAAGGAGGCCCGCTGGTTCAGCCGCTCGGAGATCCCCCTGGAGCGCACGGGGGACCACGCGAGCCTCACCGGCGAGATGATCGAGCGCTTCCGCCTCATGGGACGCGCCGCCTGGGAGTAGGGTCCTCCGGGCGGCGCGCCGGGTCGCGCGCTAGGCGATCGAGTCCGAGTCCTCCTTGAGGGCGTCCCCGTACCGAACGACCGTCGCCAGGCACACGAGGAAGATGATCACCGTCACGATCTTGAGGTCAAGGTCGATGTGCGTGACGAGGGGAATCGTGTCGGGCGAGGACGGCGCCTCCGTCATGGGAACAAACGCATCAAATACGGTCCGCAGCCCCATGAGCAGCGCCGCCGCGATCAGCCGCGCAAACTGGCTCTTCCCAAACGGGGACGAGTCCCGACCAAAGTGCCGGAGAAACTCAGCGAGAAGGGCGACGGCGGCCGTGAACAATCCGGCGGCCACGACACTGAGCGTCCATGCTCCCCCGCCTTCCCCGGTCGGAGGGCAGCTGGCGCAGAACGCCAGGCTTATGATCAGGCTGAGCGCGGCAACGACGTAGAGCGCTCCGGCTCCCACCTTGGATGCTCTCTGCGCGCTCTTGTAGTCTCGACAAAGTCTCTCCGGCATGGTCACTCCCAACTAGAATCCAACCATCAGTCCAAGAATCTCAACGCAAATCGGGTGTCTCGCCTCAATCTCGAACAGCATCTCGCTCACCTCCCCTCGGTCCCCAGCGTGCCCTCATCAGCTCTCCCACGCGCTCGTAGTAGGAGCGCGAGAGCTCGCAGTAGGGGTCGTGCGCGGCGGGGCTCCCCGAGGCGAGGAACGCCCGCGCCCTGCACCCTCCGCCACAGAGGTGCCTGAGGGAGCACGAGCCGCACCCCTCGAGGCAGCTGACGTCAAGAGACGAGAAGAGCGCGGCAACGGGGCTCGAGAGTATGTCGTCCGCATCGCCCCCGAAGGCGCTTCCCATCGCCAGGCGGGGGTCGTGGAGCATGTGGCAGGGATACACCGTCCCGTCCGCGGCCACGCTGAGCGTCCTCGTGCCGGCGCCGCACGAGCGGCGGGCGGACAGGCCTCCGCCGGACAGGTCGTCAGAGACGCCTATCCCTCCCTCCGCCGCCCTTCTCCCCAGCTCGGCGAGCTGCCCCTCCTCGATCGCCAGGTCCCCGAGCTCCGCTGGGGGCGCGGTGAGCAGGCTGAAGCCCAGGGACGCCCCGAGCGAGCGGGCGAGCTCCGCGTAGCGGTCGAGGTCGCGGATGTTCCCGGCGTGAAGCGTCGGCATGATGCGGACGGGCACGCCCGCCGCCCCGCACGCCCTGACGGCGCCCACGACCCGCTCGAACCTCTGGGCACCTCTGAGGTGTGCCGCGTCCTCCGGTCCGCAGCCGTCAAAGGCCACGCCCACGCAGCTCACCGTGTCCCCTAGCGCCGCCAGGCCCTTCTCGGTGACGAGAAGCCCGTTGGTGAGCACAATGACCTCCTCGAGCCCCGCCTCCCGTGCGGCGCGCGTGACGTCGGAGAGGTCGTCGCGCAGGAAGGGTTCCCCTCCGGAGACGACCAGCCGGCGCGCCCCCAGCCCCGCGAGCAGCGCCATCGCAGCGCGAAGGTCGTCCAGGGAGGGGTCGGGGAGCGCGTTTCTTCCCTCGTCCTCCGAGTAGCAGAGCCGGCAGCTGAGGTTGCAGCGCTGCGTGACGTGCAGATAGGCGGAGCGGAGCCGTCCCCTCTCCGGGACGTCGGCCGGCTCGCGAAGGTATCCCCCGATCTCGAGGCGTCTCACGAGCTCCGTGCAGCCGGCGGGCACCTCGCCGGGGTCCACGTCCCGCTCGGACATGACCTGGCAGAGGCGTTCCCCCTCCCCCGTGAGGCCTATGATCCCCCCGGTCTCGAGGTTGCCGACGAGGGGGATGCCCGCGAGGCACAGCTGTGCCGTGTGGCTGCCGAGGCGCATGTCAGTCCCATCAACGTAGTCTGTCAGTGTGCGGGAAGAATGTTAGGCAATAACAAGTTATGAGAATAAGGCTTATCCGTTAACGGTGTTATGTAACAGATGTTTCAAGCGCGCATACAATTCAAATTGTCATGTGACATGAGAGGGGGATGGGTCCGAAGGGGCGGACCCCCTGACATTTTTGGGGCGCCGTCACGTCGGCTACCGGTCATCGGGCGGGCAGACTCGAGCGAAAAATGAGGAGGCGGTCTGCTGCGGCCCGAAGCGGGCGCCAGGCGTCGCGCACTAAAGCGGGGGACGCCCCGGCCGCATGGGCCACGAGGCGTCCCCCGTTTGCCGAAACGCTGACATTCCCTTCGATAAGGTGGTACTATCTCTTGCTTTTATAACGACTAATTAATCTAGAACAAAGCGCTCGATTGCCTCCGCGACCCCACCGGCGTCGTTGTCAGCCTCGCACACGTAGTCGGCGGCCTCCAGCGCCTCGGCGCTCGCGTTTGCCACGGCGACGCCCAGCCCCGCCGCGCGGAGCATGGGGACGTCGTTCGAGTTGTCGCCGATGGCCATCGTCTCCTCGGGGGCTATCCCCAGGCGCTCGGCAAGGGCGAGAAGCCCGGCGCCCTTGTTGATGCCGGGCGCGTTGAACTCGAGGTAGCGGTTGGAGGAGTAGACGACGTCGAGCCCCGCGGTGAGGCCGGCCTCGTCGAGCTCGCGCTCCGTGCGGCGCAGCTCGTCCATGTCCAGGCTCATGAAGAGGAGCTTGACCACGTGCTCCCCGGCCTCGGACAGGAAGTCGAGGCTCTTCTCGGCCGTCTCCACGATGTTCATGCGGCCCTCGATGTAGGAGCGCTCGTGCGGCCAGTAGTTGTAGAGGTAGACGTGCTCGAGCGTGTAGACGTGGATGCAGAGGCCGCGCTCGATGCCCGCCTGGTAGAGCGCCTCGGCGGTTCCGGCGGGAAGGCCGCAGGAGGTGAGGGGCGCGCGCTCCGCGTTCTCCGTGATGACCCCGCCGTTGAAGGAGAGCACGTACTCGCCCGGCGCGCCAAGGAGGCCGAGCTCCTCGAGGGTGCCGTCGGCGGACTCGTAGGGCCTGCCCGTGGCGGGCACGAACTTCACGCCCAGCTCGCGCGCCGCCGCGATGGCCCGGCGGACGCGCTCGGGGACGTGGTGGTCGCTGTCGAGCAGGGTCTCGTCGAGGTCGCTGGCAATGAGACGGTACATGGCACTCCCATCAAAGAGGCGCGTCGCGCGGGCTGTCTAGGGCATTGTAGCGAAGCCTCCCCGCCGCCCGCATGTCGCTCGCGGCCGTCCGCGGATTTGTTTGTTACGGAGCAGAAACCTTTGCGAAAGGGAAGGGACTTCTGTGCGATAGTCCACTAATCGCGCCCGTCGGGGGCGCGCGACATCCAAGGGGGTCCGGCATGGTACGGCACGAGGCTGCTGACGTTCGAGTTCGCGGGCGCGTCTGCGCGCTCGCCCTTCTCGGCAGCCGTGACCTCATGCTGGACGACGCCAACCTACTCTCGCTACCGAGCGCGCGCTAGGGTTCACCCACGCCCAGCGCGCGCAGCCGTGCCGCCGCTCCCCGGCAGGGGGGGCGGGGCACTTTCT
>CALUJT010000134.1 GCA_944321005.1 uncultured Atopobiaceae bacterium
GCCATCATGGGCGCCGGCGCCGCCAAGGACCCCAAGTCCGTCAACTGGGGCGTCGCCAAGGAGATGGTCCTCACCTGGGTCTTCACGTTCCCGGGCTGCGGCGTCATCGGCTTTCTGCTCGCCAAGCTCTTCCTCGTCCTGTTCTAGTAGCGCTCGAGCGGCGAGCCCGCCGCTCTTCTCGACCGTTCCTATCGCCCAGCCCGAAAAGGAGTCCACATGCCCCGCATCAAGAAGGAAGACGAGTTCTACACCATGCTCAAGGAGTTCGCCGCGCTCATCGTCGACGCAGCGGACGAGTACAACGAGATCATCTGCAACTTCCCGGAGTCCATGAGCTCCGTCCCTCAGATGAAGGTCTACGAGTCCAAGGCTGACGAGCGCGTCAAGGCCATCATGGCCAAGCTCTACACCTCCTTCATCACCCCCATCGACCGCGAGGACATCTCGTCGCTCGCCCTGGCCATGGACGACGTGGTTGACTCCATGTACGGCGTGGCGGTGCGCCTTGACCTCTTCAACATCGGCGACCTGCGCATCGAGGCCAAGCAGATCTCGGAGCTCACGGTCCACGCCGTCCACGAGATGCAGGAGATGATCAACCACCTGCCCGACTACAAGAAGGACCGCGTGGTCCTGGAGAAGGCCATCAGCGTGGGCACCGTGGAGGACGAGGGCGACACCGTCTACCAGCAGGCGCTGCGCCGCCTCTTCTCCGACGAGGAGGACGCCTCCGGCAAGTACGCGGTCACCTGGCTGCGCATCTTCGACCGCATGGAGCTCTGCCTCGACGCGTGCGACCGCGTCTCCGGCATCGTGCGCGACATCATCATGAAGGACGCGTAGGGCGAGAAGAACGTCCATCGCGCGCTTGCCGCCCCGCCGGCCCCTCTGACTTTCACGCGGAACTGCGCTTCGCGAAAGATTCCGCTTAGAAAGTCAGAGGGGCCGGCGGGGCGGTCGTCTCTGGGCGGGTTCTCTTACCGCTGTGGGGGTCGTGGCGTGATACAGTTGTTGTACGGTACAACGCTTCGAGGAGGTGGACCGTGGACGCGATGGTTACGGGCCGGATGTCGCAGGCCAAGAAGGAACTGGGCAACCAGGTGCTCAGGGAGCTTGGGACCAACGCCTCTCAGGTGATTAACGAGCTGTATGACTACGTCATCTCCCGGCGCGCGCTGCCCTTCTCGGCCTCTGGGGAGGGGCGGGAGGCGCGGCTGCGCGCCGCCGTTGCAGCGGTGGATGCCGTCCCCAGGGTTGAGCTCGACGAGCGGTTTGCGGCAATGGACGTGAGGCAGGCGCGGGCGGAGCGGCTTGCCGACGCCGGCCTGATGGGGGACGCGCGATGATTCGCGTGCTCGTGGACAGCAACGTGCTCGTTGACTTTCTCGCCCGACGCGGTGGCTTCTACGAGCTCGCGCGGAAGCTCATGATCTTTGCCGAGATGGGAGACTATGAGCTCTGGGTGAGCTCGTCGCAGGTCACTGACATCTTCTACGTGCTGAGCAACGGCGGGCGCCCGTCGTGCGTGTCTGCGGCGCGAGATGCGCTGCGGGCACTGAGGCGCTTTGTGCGCGTGTGCGCCCCGGGAGAGCGCGAGGTCGACCGCGCGCTGGACTCCGACTGGCCCGACTTCGAGGACGCGCTGGTGTACCAGGTTGCCACGAGCATCGATGCGTCCGTCATCGTGACGAGGAGCGCGCTCAACTTTGGGCGCTCGGCCATACCCGTGCGCACGCCCGAGGAGTTCTTCTCGTGGATGGAGCAGCGCAATCACCTTGCGTACGACGAGGTTGCGTTCTGAGCCGAGGCCTCAGCGCTGCGGTGGGAGCGGCGGGTTGACGGGGCGTGTCAAAATGCTTTGACATGCAGGTCAGCGGTGGTCTGCTACACTGCTGCCACCAATCGTCCGTCTGCCCGACCGCCGACCTAAGGAGGCCGCGATGGCGCGCCCGGAGCGTATTGACGCCGTGCTCTTTGACTTTGACGGGACGCTCTGCGACACGGAGCGCCACAACCTCGTGCTCGTGCGAGAGGTGCTCGAGCAGCTGGACGTGCCCATCTCCGAGGAGGAGCTCCATGCGCTCTCCGGCGGGGATGACCGCGTGGTGGTGCCGCCTATCCTGGAGCGCCACGGATCGCCGTACACGATCGACGACTACGAGCGCCTGCGCGACTACTGCTACCGCACCTACTCCGAGGCCGACCTCGAGCTGGAGCCGGGCGCGCGCGAGCTCATCGAGGGGCTGCGGGCGCGCGGGGTGGCCGTGGGCCTGGTCTCGACCACGATCGCCCGCTGCGTCCTCACGGCGCTCAACCGACTTCGCGCGACCGACCTTTTTGACGTGATGGTCTTCGGGGACATGGTCACGCACTGCAAGCCGGACCCGGAGCCCTACCGGCGCGCGCTCGAGTTCCTCGGCGTGGACGCGACGCACGCCGTGGTGTTCGAGGACTCCTCGACGGGCGTCGCGGCGGGGCAGGCGGCGGGCTGCTACACGTTTGGCTGCACGCGCTGCGCCATCGGCCAGGACCTGAGCGCTGCCGACGAGCTCATCGACACGTTCGTGGGGCTCGAGCTGTAGCTCCGACCTCTGCGATCGTCGTTGGCCCGGTGGGGGGAGTGCAAAACCTGGCTTCGGGACAGTGATCGGGGCCTGCGGATGCAAAAACCTCGTTCGGGCCGGTGGAAAACTGGTCCTAGAGCTCGAATTCCTAAGAGCGGCCTAAAGCTCATATGGGAGAACAGTGCTATGCTCCCGCCGAATTCGCGCTGATGGCCCTAAAATCCACCGACCCGAAGGCCGGTTTTGCAGCTGACCCAGCAAATCACCGGCCCGAAGGCAAGATTTGCAGCCCAGGTGCCCCGGCCTACGCCAGAGATTCCGCAAGTGCCAGGAGCTCGTCCACGTCCTCCTGGCGCGTGGCCCAGGAGCAGACGAAGCGCGCGACCACGCTGCCGTCCGGAAGCTCGTAGAAGGTCTCGCAGCCGCATGCGGCCTCGAAGGCGTCGCGCTGCGCGGGCGTCATGACGAAGAACTGCTGGTTGGACGCGGAGTCGCCGTAGGGTTCGAAGCCAAGGTCGCGCATGCCCGCGCGCAACCTGAGCGCGCACTCGTTGGCGTGGCGCGCGAGCCTCCAGTAGAGCGCCTCGCCGCCGTCCATTGCCGGCGCGAACGCGGTCTCGAACTGCACGCCGAGCAGACGCCCCTTGGCGAGCAGCCCGCCGCGCTCCTTCTGGAGGAACGGGAACGCCTCGCGCAGGCGCGGGTCGGAGATGACCATGGCCTCGCCCATGAGCATGCCGTTCTTGGTGCCGCCGATGCAGAACGCCCCGCAGCGCCTGGCGATGTGCTCCAGCGTGAGGCCGCCCGCGGCGGGGGAGGTAAGGCCGCTGCCTAGCCGCGCGCCGTCGAGGAAGACCGGCAGGCCGTGACCGTCCGCCCAGTCGCAGATCGCGTCGAAGCGCTCGAGGTCCCACACGCCGCCAATCTCGGTGGTGTTGGAGATGTAGACGCAGCCCGGCCGCGTCATGTGGCGGCCCGTCGAGGTCTGGAAGCGCCAGACGCGCTCGGCAGCCTCGGGGGAGAGGAAGCCGTCACGGTCGTCCGTGGGCAGCACGGTGCGCCCGCACGCCGCCACGGCGCCGGTCTCGTGCACGTTGATGTGGGCGTCCGGCGTGCAGACGGCGCCCTCCCAGTCCCGCAGCAGCCCCGTCACGCCGATGACGTTGGCCGACGTCCCACCGATGCAAAACTCCACGTCCACGTCATTGCGCCCGCATGCCGCGCGGATGAGCTCGCGGGTGCGCTCGCAGTGGGCGTCGCCCTCGGTGTAGCCGACGGTCTGCTCGTCGTTGGTCGCCACGAGCGCGGCCATGATCTCGGGTGCCGCGCCCTCGGAGTAGTCATTGCGGAACATGCGCATGGTGTGCCTCGGCTCTTCTGGGGCTGGGTTCGTGTCCCAGCAATGTTACAACCTCAGCAACCGGCCGCGCCCTGCGCCCGCAAAGGGTTTATCGTCTTCGCAGCACGCATCGCACGCAATCCCGGCACGAGGGGGCAACCATGGCAGTGGAGAAGAAGGACATCGACTGGGGCAGCCTCGGCTTTGCCTACCAGCCCACCGACTACAGCTACGTCTGCAACTATCACGACGGTGCCTGGGAGGAGGGCGGCCTCACCACCGACCACACCCTCACGCTCTCCGAGTGCGCGGGCATCTTCCACTACTGCCAGGAGGTCTTCGAGGGCCTCAAGGCCTACACCACCGAGAGCGGCGACATCGTCTGCTTCCGCCCGGACCTCAACGCCAGCCGCATGGCCGACTCCGCGCGCCGCATCGTGATGCCGCCCTTCCCCGAGGACAAGTTCGTCGAGGCGGTCAAGATGGTCGTCAAGGCCAACGAGGCCTGGGTGCCGCCCTTCGGCTCCGGCGCCACGCTCTACGTGCGCCCCTTCATGGTGGCCACCGGCGAGGTCATCGGCGTGAAGCCCGCCGACGAGTACCAGTTCCGCATCCTCGTGACGCCCGTGGGCCCGTACTACTCCGGCGGCGTCAAGCCCGTGGCCCTCAAGGTCCCCGAGTACGACCGCGCCGCGCCCCACGGCACCGGCGCCATCAAGGCCGGCCTCAACTACGCCATGTCGCTCTACCCGAGCGTCCAGGCGCATGCCGAGGGCTTCGCGGACAACATGTTCCTCGACCCGCAGACCCACACCTTCGTGGAGGAGTCCGGCGGCGCCAACTTCCTGTTCGTTGACCGCGAGGGCACGCTCGTGGTGCCGCAGTCGGCCACCGACTCCATCCTGCCCTCCATCACGCGTCGCAGCCTCGTGCAGGTGGCGCAGGAGATGCTCGGCATGACCGTGGTGGAGCGCCCGGTCAAGTTCGAGGAGGTCGCGGAGGGTGCCTTCGTCGAGTGCGGCATGTGCGGCACCGCGGCCGTGATCTCGCCGGTGGGCAAGGTCGTGAACGGCGACGTCGAGGTCACCTTCGGCGAGGGCGGCATGGAGCACGTGGGCCCCGTCATGTCCAAGCTGCGCGAGACGCTCACCGGCATCCAGGCCGGCGAGATCGAGGGCCCCGAGGGCTGGGTCGTCAAGATCTGCTAGGCGAGAAGAACCTGGCATCGCGGGGTGCGCGGCCGCTGGCTTCCACGCGGGAGTGCTCTACGAGAAACTCCCGCTTAGGAAGCCGGCGGCCGCGCCGTCGCTACAGGGGATTCTCTTACCGGCTTGTTTGGAGTGCCGGCGGACGCTACTGCGCCGAATAGCTGCGAGCGGCTAGATCGAGCAGGTCGGCGGTGGTGTAGGGCGGCGTGAGCACGAAGCTCGCGTCAGTCGCGAGCGCGTCGGGCTCGATGAGGTCGAGCGCCTCGAAGTAGTCCAGCGTGGCGAGAAGATCTCCGGCCTCGTTGCTCACGAGCAGGAGGCGCCAGTCAAAGACAGCCTCGTCGCTCACCTGGTACATCGTCTGCGGATGGCGGGGGAGCATCGTCTTTCTGTCCTCGTGCAGGAGGAACATGCCCATGGGGTGGTCGTCGTCCTTGTCGCGATAGAAGCGCGGCGCCATCTTGGCCGCGTCCTCCCAGACGTCCGGCTCCTTCTTTCCGCGCAGCCTGTCAAACAGCCCCATCGTGTCTCCCCACCTCGGCGATTGCGAACAGCGTAGCACGGCGTGGTGACGGCAGGGGCGGGGATTGCCCTGTGGGAGGAACAATTCGATCGAGCTGACGAGAAGAACGGCGCGCTGCGGACTCGCGCTATACTTGACGGCTGTAAAACTGCACGGCGAGAAGGGATGCCCGATGGCTCAGAAGGTTCAGGGGACCGAGGACCTCTATGGCGGCTACATGCGCGCCTGGCAGCGCATGCAGGACGAGGCGCGCGAGCTCTTTGGCGCGTACGGCTTCGACATGATCGAGACGCCGGCCATCGAGCAGGTGGACACCTTCGTCCACGGCATCGGCGAGTCCACGGACGTGGTGCGCAAGGAGATGTTCCGCGTGGTCTCGGGCGCCCTCTTCGGCGACCTGCTGGAGCGCGGCAGCGAGTCTCACCTCAAGCCGCGTCAGCGCATGGCCATGCGCCCGGAGGGCACGGCCGGCGTGGTGCGCGCCGCGGTGGAGAACAACTTCGTGCCGCAGGGTGCCGCCCCCGCCAAGCTCTGGTACGCCGAGGCGATGTTCCGCGGCGAGCGCCCCCAGAAGGGTCGCCTGCGCCAGTTCCACCAGGTGGGCGTCGAGTGGCTGGGCGCCGCCGACCCCGCGGCGGACGCCGAGTGCATCATCATGCTCATGCAGTACTTCGAGCGCCTGGGCTTTGCGCGCGAGGACCTGCGCCTGGTGATCAACTCGATGGGCGACGCCGCGTGCCGCCCCGCCTACCGCGACAAGGTCCGCACCTTCATCCTGGACCACTCGGACGAGATGTGCGAGGACTGCCTCGAGCGCGCCCAGATCAACCCGCTGCGCGCCTTCGACTGCAAGAACGACCAC
>CALUJT010000135.1 GCA_944321005.1 uncultured Atopobiaceae bacterium
GAGCGCGCCGGCGAGGGCGGCGACGACCGCGCCCCTGGCCTTGTTCCTGCAAGCTGTCATGCGTTGTCTCCTTTCAAGGAGACTGTGAGGAGTGGTATGTTCGGTGGCGATTCCAACCGTTCATGATCTGCCCTAGTTTGATTTTTTGTCACCGAGCGCAAGATTCCACATGCTGGCAGACTAGACATCGAGGCGGATGGTGGAGGACATATATCCCGCACCATCAGGTTGTGGGAGTGCTTTCGATGTGTTGGGGCAAGGGCTGGCGGACCAATCTCAGCTCTCTTATCCGCTGACCACATAGAACAAACAGCGAAGATAGTTCAAATATATTCAGAATATCCTAATAAAATATATAGAATTAATGTAATATATGGGAGACATGTAGATGTTTGAGAGGAGGAGCATGAGCGTATCTGAGCTTGATCAGCAAGTTTACGAGCTTCCAAACCTTAATTCGGGGGAGTTGACGATACTGCTCGGAGCTGGTGCTTCTGCGGCATCCGAACTCCCTGACTGGCAAGAGATGGTTTCGAAGCTGCTCGTTAGCTCTGGAATCGCGGAGTCAGAGGTTGTTGCCAATGAAGTAAGTTCCAGGGAGGACTTGGTTCTGCTAGCGGAGGCGGTTCATACACGATGTAACGGAGACGACGCGTCTTGGATTTCAGCGTTGAGGGAGGCTCTTTATGGCGGAATCGCTCCCGCGAAAATAGTGCCAACAGCTATGCAGCTAAACGCTGCTTTAGTTGCGTTTGAGCATCTCGGCAGCGTCAAGCTGGCAACCCTGAATTTTGACGAGCTGCTTGATCAGGCAGTTACCGAGGTCATTCTTGGATGGGGCGATGAGGCCGACATGGCGCTCAGCGATGAGGATCTCGAGCTCCTAAAGGTGGAGCATCTTCACGGAACGATTCCGCTTAACGAGAATGAGCGAACGGTGGTCAATAGGCTCGTTTTCTCGTTTTTCGATTACTTGTTTCAGATAAAGTCAAAGGAGCCCCCGGCAAAGCTATTCCTGGACCAAGCTATGAAACGCGGATCGCTCCTGATTGCGGGGACCTCCTTTAGAGATCCGGACATGCGGCAGTGGCTCTCGAGCATTCTACAGGCTAAGTCTGATGATGACGGTCACGCAGCTTGTATCCTCCTGGCAAGGGAGAGCTATCGAAATGTAGATAAAGAGCAGTTCTGCGCAATGAAGCCCGTCTTGGAAGCCCAGTGGAAATCGCTGGGGTTTAACCCAGTGTTTGTGGATGACTACGAAGATGTCGCACAGCTGATATTGGAGTGTCCGCACGTGCTGGAAAAGGATTACCTGTCCCCCTCCGAAAGGTTGAATCGTCTCTGGGAATGCCTCACGGACGAAAAGCAATTCCGTGACATTCAGGAGCGTTTCGTGAACATGCTTCAGGAGAACAAGGACGAGATGAAGAGGATGCTGCCTGGGGGAGGGCGAATGAACGCCACGCTCTGGGTTGCACATGATGACAAGCTCGTGAGGTTTGCCTCTCATGACAGAATCTATCTCAGATCATCTTTGCTCAGGGCAGATCCTTCTGGTTTCGACAGCCCCTATGTTGCCGGCCGGGCATACGGAGCAAACAAAGTAAAGACTGTCACGCTGGACGATTGGCATGTCGGTGGGTGGAGGACTGTTATTGCACATCCAATCCAAGTTGACCCTGACACTCCCTTCTGGTGTACCCCGCTGCCCATTGGCGTTCTTTCGTTTGGAATTGAAGAGGTAGTTGAAGAGGCAGACGAAGAGAATGACTCCCTGATGAAATTGCTAACAGGAATGATTCTTCAGTGGTCTAAGGTCTTTGAACGCTTGATCGAGAATTGGCGACAAGCCGAACCCGAGATGCATAGAGACACTTTGAATTGGAAAAGACTAGAATACTCTGAATAGCGATGTTGACTATGAGTCTGTGACAATTCTAGTGAGGAGGGAAGATGGAAAAGAACGTCGTTTTGCCCGAGGCTGTGGATTATTCTCACGGGAATGAGGGGGCTGTTTTTCGTACCATGTACTCTTCTCAGGTTCGCAGGTCACCACGCTCTGGCAAGCCTGAGATTGTGAGCCAGGAGATGATGGACGCGCGCAAGAAGAGGGCCAAAGAACTGAATTTGGGCTGGTACCTCTAGCGTCTAGCGGCGCGCATTGCGCCCGATTGAGAAACTTGCTGAGCGGCGGCACGTGCATGCGCGTGCCGCCGCTCTTCTCGTCCTGCGATGGCCGCTCGGACCGCTACAGCAGGTTCTTCTCGATGGCGCGCTGCATGATCTGGGCGACCTCGGAGCGAGAGACGTTGGCGAGGGGGGCGAGCTCGCGCTGGCCTTCGCGGTAGGAGCCGGTCACGACGCCCTCGGAGAGCGCCCACTTGGCGGCGTCAACCGCCCAGGTGCTCGTGAGGTCGTGGTCGGGCAGCTCCTCGAAGTCCTCGTCGCCGACGCCCGCGGTGGGGGATCCGGCGATGCGCCAGAGCACCGTCATGAGGTCCTGGCGCGTGAGGGGGTCGCCCACGCCAAACTCGTTGGAGCCGTCCTGGTAGCCCGTGAAGACGCCCTTCTCGACGCTCCAGTCGACGGCGGTGGTGTAGTAGTCATGGGGCACGTCCGCGAAGCCGTGCGAGGGCGCGCTCTCGCCGTTGCCGAGGTAGCGGTAGAGAATGAGGGCGGCATCCTGGCGCTGGATCTGGTCGGCGACGCCGAAGGCGCCCGAGCCGTCCCGATAGCCGGTCATGATCTCCTCCGCCAGGGCGTAGGTGACGGCGTCGTAGTACCAGTCCTCGCTCGTCACGTCCGTGAAGCTCACGGGGTTGGTGAGGTGCCACGCGAGGTGGTCTGCGGCGTCGGCGGCGGCAAGGGCGCCGTGGCTGCCGCTCGTCTGGGTGCGGTCGTCCTGGGCGTCCTCCACCGGCACCGCGGTGGCGTAGAGCGCCTCGAGCGCATCCTCGATGGAGGCGTTTGGGTGGGCGGAGAACATGAGCGCCACGGTTCCGGAGACCATGGGGGCGGAAAGGGAGGTGCCGGAGAGCTTGCTGTATGCGCCGTCCGCCATCGAGCTGTAGCTGTTGAATGTGGACCAGACGTTGGCGCCGGGCGCGCTGATGTCCTTGTGCTGGTTGTAGTCCGACCAGTGGATGTTGGTGCCGTCCTCCTCCAGGGCGGTGACGCTCACGCACTCATCGTAGTCGCCGGGAATGACCGGATCGGTGTAGGGCTTCGCGCCGTCCCCGTTGCCGCCGGAGCACACGGAGAGGATGCCATGCTCGTAGCGCGCCTCCCGGATGACGGAGAGCAGCGCGCCGTCCGAGTCGAAGTCCTGTCCGTACGCACCGAGGCTGAGGTTGAAGACGCGAACGTTCTCCAGCTCGCCCTCGTCTATGAGGCCGAGGACGTAGTCGTAGGCGCGGACGAGCGCGGCGGAGTCGGCCTTGCCCGCGAGCAGGCCGGAGTCGTAGACGACCTTCACGGGCAGGACCCGGGCGGCGTTGCGCGTGGAGCCGGCGACGCCGATGCCGTTGTCCGCGACGGCTGCGATGACTCCCGCGACGGCGGTGCCGTGTCCGAGGGCGTCCGTGCTGGGGTTCTGGCTGAGCGGCCGCTCGTTGGCTGAGTCGTAGGCATGCTCTGCCACGAGGTTGTCGGCGAGGTCCTCGTGGTCGAGCCGCGCTCCGGAGTCCAGCGTGACCACGGTGACGGGGCTGTCCTGGGCGCCCTCCGGCAGCGCGTCCCATGCGTCCGCGAGGCCGCTCGCGTAGAGCCAGTACTGGTTGGGTTGCTGCTCGGGGTCGGAGACCTGGGCGAACGGGTCGTTGACGGAGATGCTGGCGAGAGAGGCCATGCCGCTGGAGCTCTTGGGGGAGGCAAGCGGCGCGGCGGTTGCCTGCTCCACGGGCTCGATGAGGGAGTAGACGTAGTTGAGCTGGGCGTCCTCCACGCCCGGCACGCCCGTCGCCGCGGCGAGGGCCTGCTCGTCCGTCTGGCCCTCGGCGGGCTGCGCCTCCACGGTCACGGAGTCGTCGTCTGCGGTGACCACGTCCGTGACCTCGATGCCTGCCGCGGAGAGCACGGAGTCCGTCTCCGCGAGCAGCGAGGCGCCGCCCTCGGGGGCGCGCACCGTGACGAGGATGCCGTTGGTTGCCGCTCCGCCCGCGCGGGCGACGGCGGGGGAGAGCGCGAGCGTCCCGGCGGCGAGCGCCGCGGAGAGGGCGAGCGACAGCGGGAGCGTGCGGGAGGTCTTCTTCATGGCGTGTCCTTTGGGGCGAGAGGTTCTTCTCGGCGTGTTGTTCGGGGACGCACGGCGTGCGATGGTCTGATTGTAGGGCAGTTGCCGCGAGCGGGCCTTGGGTTTGCGAGCACCCCTTGCATTGCGGGCACGTTGCGCCTGCGTGGCCCAGCGTTGCCGGCGGGCTTCCGACGTTACGGTCCTGCCGCGGGTGCGTAAACACCGCCGCCGGCCGCGTCTTCAGGCAGCTTGAGGATGGCACCATCTGCCGCGTCACGTTCCTCGCGGCCCCGACTTTCCCGGGGCCGCGCCCGACGTTGGGAGGCGTCATGTACGACACCGGTTCCACCTCATTCATGCTCGTCTGCACCATGCTCGTGCTGTTCATGACGCCCGGGCTGGCGTTCTTCTACGGCGGCCTCGCGCGCCGCAAGAACGTGGTCAACACGATGCTCATGTGCTTTGCCGTGATTGGCGTCGTGGGGCTTCTGTGGGTTGCGGCGGGATGGTCCTTCGCCTATGGAGGGGACGGCTCGCTCTCGTGGTTTGGCGGGTTCGACCAGCTGGGGCTTGTCGGGCTGGTCTCCGGCATGCTCTCCGAGGCGGCGGCCGTGCCGGCGGACGCGGTCTATCCCAGCCTCGTGGACGTGTGCTTTCAGATGGCGTTTGCCATGATCACGGCTGCCATCGTCACGGGGTCCGTGGCGGGGCGCATGCGCTTTGGGGCCGTGCTGGCGTTCATCGGCGTGTGGTCGCTCGTGGTGTACGCCCCGCTTGCGCACATGGTGTGGGGCGGCGAGGGCTCGCTCATCGGCGACGTCATCGGTGCGCTGGACTTTGCCGGCGGCGACGTGGTTCACATCAGCTCCGGCGTGACGGGCCTCATCCTGAGTCTTGTCCTCGGCGGGCGCGCGGGCTTTGGCCTCAAGAGCTATCGTCCGCACAACGTTCCCTTCGTGGCGCTGGGGGCGGGTCTGCTCTGGCTCGGGTGGTTTGGCTTCAACGGTGGCTCCGAGTTCGCGGCGGATGAGGTCGCGGCCCTGGCGATTCTCAACACCGTTGTCTCCAGCGCGGCGGGCCTTGCGTCCTGGCTGGTGGTGGAGCGCGTGGCAACCGGCACGCCCTCGCTCGTGGGTGCCTGCACGGGCCTCGTGGCTGGCCTCGTGGTGGTGACCCCGGCGGCGGGCTTTGTGGAGCCGTGGGCTGCGGTGATCATGGGGCTTGTGGTCTCTCCCGTGTGCTATCTGGCCATCTCCCGCCTGAAGGCGCGCTTTGGCTACGACGACGCGCTCGACGCGTTTGGCTGCCACGGCGTGGGAGGCCTTCTGGGCGGCGTGCTCACCGGACTCTTCTGCGTGCCGGAGCTCTCCTGGACCGGCGAGGGTGGCCTTCTCTACACCGGCGACCCGTCCCTGCTGGTGAGCCAGGTGCTCGGCATCCTGGTTACGCTTGCGATCGTGGTGGTGCTTGACCTCGTGATTGTTGCCGTGGTGCGCGCGGCTTTTGGCGGCAGCCTGCGCGTGAGCGCGCACGACGAGGCACTGGGCCTGGATGTGACGGCCCATGGCGAGAGCGCGTACCCGGCGTTCACCGGGCTGGACGCGTAGCGCGCACTTAGCCCCCACTTGTTGCTCGGATTCTGATTCCCCAATTCATAAGGAGCCTTGCATGAAGAAGGTAACTGCCATCATCCGGCCTGAGAAGCTCGAGGAGCTTAAGGACGCGCTCAACGAGAAGGGTGTCCACGGCATGACCGTCTACGAGGTCATGGGCTGCGGCAGCCAGCACGGCTGGACCGAGTACTACCGCGGAAAGCCCGTGATGCTCAACATGATTCCCAAGGTCAAGGTTGAGCTCGTGGTGAATAACGCTCAGGTGGACGCATTGATTGACCTGGTGTGTGAGGTCGCGCGCACCGGCGAGGTGGGCGACGGCAAGATCTTCGTCTATCCCGTGGAGGAGTGCGTGCGCATCCGCACCGGGGAGCGCGGGGTCAAGGCGGTGTGACGGGGCTGCGCGGGAACTCCGATGCGCCGCGGAGGGTGTCCGACGGGTTGTACGGGCGACGCGAATTGCGAGGTTTGGCCGTTCGTGCGATGCTGGGCGGTTCCGCTGCGAGGTTTGGCGCTTCGTGCGATGCAATTTTCGGGGTGGGAGGCCCCGGTGCGGGACAAAACCCCAGTTGAGTTTTTTGAGGGCGCCAAAAAACTGGCTTCAAGACCCAAAAT
>CALUJT010000136.1 GCA_944321005.1 uncultured Atopobiaceae bacterium
CGATGTAGCCGGGGATGTCCACGCCGGCCGGGCAGCCGGAGACGCACGGCACCGTCTGGTGCTGCGCGAAGCCGCAGGCGTGCTTCTGCACGTGGTGCTCGAAGTCGTCGCGGAAGCCGCGGATTGCCATGAGCGCGACCTCGCCGGCCTCGTAGCCGATCGCGCAGTCGCTCGACAGGTAGACGGTGCGCGCGGTGGACTCGATGAGGTCGAGCGTCTCCATCGTGGCGCGGTTGTTGAGCACGTCGTTGAACAGGTGGCGCAGCATGCGCAGACCGTTCCTGCACGGCGTGCACTTGCCACAGCTCTGCGTGGCGCACATCGCCACATAGGAGGCCGTGAACTCGACGGGGCATGGGGCGAGCGAGCTCACCGAGAGGCGCTTCTCGAGCATCTCGTGCATGCTCGACATGATCGCCTGGGACTCGCTCTGCTCCATGACGTGCATTCTTGCCATAGGCCCTCTCCTTGCACTTCTGGAGTCTATTGCGTGCCGAGGCCCCCTCGGCCACGGCATAGTCAATCAAGCGTATCCAACAGATTTCCGGAATGTGTCGGGCAATCGGCGAGAAGAGCGTCTGGCCGGCGAGCGGTCACGGCACCACGCGGGCCTACGGGACCTACAGGAAGATCTTCGTGATCTCGCTCGAGGAGCTCGCGTCCATCTCCCAGCCGTCCTTCCCCTTTGCGTAGTCGAGCTCGATGGACTTCTCGGAGGGAGTGAGCCCGTCGAGCGCGCCCATCATGAGCTCGCCCATCCGTGCGCCGAGGGCCTCGTCGTCACCCAGGAGCGAGAGATAGTCGGGCTCCTGGAAGATGCTGGCGACGGCGTCCTCGATGCTCTCGGTGAGGTCCGTGGCGGACTTGCACGTGACGGACACCTCCGCCGTGGCGGACTCGCCCGAGTCGTCGACGCTGACGGACTCGACCGAGTAGTCGAAGCCGTCGAGCAGCGAGCGCACGATCTCGTCGCCCTCGAGGCCAAACGGCTCGAGGGCCTCAACGTCCATCCCGGAGGAAATCTCCTCCAAGGTGGCCTCGTCGAGATTCTTGATCTGGTCGAAGTTGGCGACGATGTCCGCGCGGATGGCGTCCTCGGGATTTTCCCCCGAGCACCCGCCGAGCACGAGGGCGCAGGCGACGACAAGGGCGGCGGCCATCGAGCGAATGACGGTGCGTGCGGCGTGCTTCCTCATGGTTCCTCCTGACACGCTGGAAATGCGGTTGCAGAGAAGTATCTCAGCTTTCCCTAAGGTTGGAAAGCTGCCAGGGGACCAGCGGCTGACCATTCCCCAGGCCAGCCGTCATGCTCTGCGGGGTTTGCCCCCTCGTGCGATGTGGGAGGGAGTCCGCGCGGGGTTTGTCCCTTCGTGCGATGCGATTTGAGCCCGCAGCGATGCGCCGCCTCGACGTTTGCGCAGGATTTGCTCTAGCGAGAGGCCTCCGTCGGCCCTTTGGGCCAGAAAACGCATCGCACGAAGGGCCAAACTCCGCAGCGGCACCCGGCCCACATCGCACGAGGGGGCAAACCCCGCAGAAGCCCTCCGGCAGACCGGAACCCCTAGCCCAGTACCTCGGTGGCTATGCGCGCGGTCTCGGTGGCGTCCTTGGCGTAGTAGTCCGCCCCCACCATCTGCGCATACTCCGGAGTGAGGACGGCTCCCCCCACGACGACCCTGCACCACGGCGCGCGCTCTCGCAGGAGCTCTATCGTCTCGGCCATGGCGGGCACCGTCGTGGTCATGAGGGCCGAGAGCCCGACCAGCCGCACGCGGCGCTCCTCCACCGTTCGCGCCACGACCTCGGGGTCTACGTCCCGTCCGAGGTCGATGACCTCGAAGCCGTAGTTCTCGAGCAGCATGCGCACGATGTTCTTGCCTATGTCGTGGATGTCCCCGCGCACGGTGCACACCACGACCGGCCCCTTGCCCGCCGAGGCCTCACCCGCGGGCACGCTCGCCCGTATTGCCTCGAAGCCCGCCTTGGCCGCCTCGGCCGAGGCCATGAGCTGCGGCAGGAAGAAGGACCCCGCCTCGAAGCGCCGCCCCACCTCGTCGAGGGCGGGCACGAGGACCTCGTTGACGGCGAAGAGCGCGTCGTGGCCCCGAAGGACCTCGGACATCGTCCCCATCATGGGCCCGCCGCGCCCATCTATCACGAGGGCGCGGGCGCGCTCGACGGGGTCGTCCGGCAGCCCGGCAGGCGCGGGCGCTCCACCTCCCTCGCCCTCCGCAGCAGCGGCCGGGACAGGGGCGGCGTCGCTGCGGTTCGCGTAGTGCTCCACGTAGAAGCGGGCCTGCTCGTCCTCCCCGGAGAGCACGCGCCAGGAGTCGACCACGTCCATCATGCGACGGGCGCCCGGGTTGATGATCGCGAGGTCGAGCCCCGCGCCCAGCGCGGCCGCGAGGAAGGTGGCGTTGAGCAGGGGCCGGAAGGGCAGGCCAAAGCTGATGTTGGAGACGCCGAGCACGGTACGCACGCCCGGAAGCTCGGCCTTCACCGCCCGGATGGCGGAGAGGATGGTGCCGGGCGCGGCCTGGTCCGTGGAGGCCGCCATGGCGAGGCAGTCAATCGCCACGTCGTGCCGCGGGATGCCGGCGGCGTCCGTCGCGGCCACGATCTTGCGGGCGACGGCGAGGCGGCCCTCCGCCGTACCGGGGATACCGTCCTCGTCCAGCGTGAGGCCCACGAGGGCGCATCCGTAGCGCGCGGCGATGGGCACCACCGCGGCAAGCGACTCCGCCTTGCCGTTGACCGAGTTGATGAGGGGCTTTCCGGGGTAGCCTCTCACCGCCGCCTCCACGACCGCGGGGTCCGAGGAGTCTATCTGCAGCGGCAGCGTGGTCACGGAGAGGAGCTCGGAGACCAGACGGCACATGACCGCCCGCTCGTCTATCTCCGGCAGGCCGGCGTTCACGTCCAGGATCTGCGCCCCGGCGCGCTCCTGGGCTATGGCCTCGGCTATGACGTGGTCGTGGTTGCCCGTGCGCAGGGCCTCCTTCATGAGGCGCTTGCCCGTGGGGTTGATGCGCTCCCCTATGACGCCCACCTGGCCCTTCTCGAGCGCGACGACACGCTGGGGGCCGGCCACGGCAAAGCAGTCTCGCGCCGCGCGCGCGACGGGGGTGCGTCCGGCAAGAAGCGCCCGCTCGGCAGCTGTGTGCTCCGGCGTGGTGCCGCAGCAACCGCCCACGATGGAGACGCCGGCGTCGAGCATCCCCGCCACCGCCGCCGCGTACTCCTCCGGCCCCACGTCATAGACCGTGGCCTCTCCTTCCACGCGTGGCAGGCCGGCGTTGGCCTGCACCATGACGGGGCAGCTCGCCCAGGGCAGCATGCGCCTCACGAGCGGCGCGACCTCGGCCGGGCCGAGCGAGCAGTTGATGCCCACGGCGTCGGCGCCGAGCGAGGAGAGCGTGAGGGCCGCCGCCTCCGGCGTGGTGCCGAGGAAGGTGCGACCGTCCTCCTGGAAGGTCATGGTGACGAGGGCGGGGAGGTCGGAGTTCTCGCGCACGGCGAGAAGGGCGGCCTTCGCCTCGGCGAGGTCCGCCATGGTCTCTATGACGAAGAGGTCAGCTCCGGCCGCGTCCGCCGCGCGCACCTGCCGTGCGAAGAGCTCGCAGGCGTCCTCGAAGGGAAGCGTGCCCATGGGCTCCAGCAGCTGCCCCGTGGGGCCGAGGTCGGCCGCCACGTAGCGCGGGCCCGCCGCGCGGGCGCAGGCCACGGCGGCGGAGAACACCTCCTCCACGGTGGCGGCGTCGCCCAGCTTGGCCGCGTTGGCGCCGAAGGTGTTGGTGGTCACCGCGTCCGCCCCGGCGGCAACGTAGGCAGCGTGCACCTCGGTGACGGTCTCGGGGTGCGTGAGGCACAGGAGCTCCGGCAGCTCGCCGGCGGCGAGGCCCCGCTCCTGGAGCTGCGTGCCCATGGCCCCGTCGAGGACCAGAAACTCCTCCCCGCGCAGGACGGCGGCAAGGCGCTCGTCGCGCACGCGGCGTGCGCGGCTCTTCTCACGTGTCATGGGCGCTCCCTGGGTCGAGTCTCTCTCTGACCCATCGTAGCAGTGCCAGGTTTCCCGCGCGTGACGAACGCCTACCCCCGGCAGGTGCTGCCGGCGCGAAGGAGCACGCAGAAGTCGCGGCAGGGACAGCCCGCGCAGCTCGAGCGCACGCCCGGGCGCGGGCTCTCGAAGAGGCCCACGACGGCGGTCACGCTCTTGGTGGGCGACATGAGGAGCGCGGGCGAGAGCGTGATGCCCAGGAGGCGACCGGCGTCCAGGGCGCCCAGAAGGACCGGCTGCGTGGCGAGCGGCAGGTCGCCGTAGCCCGGCGAGAAGCGCGTCCCGCAGTGGAGTCCCCGGGCCGCGGCGGCCGCGACCACGTCCGCCTCCGCCGCGTCCGCCGCCCGCTCGACCGCAGCCGTGCCCGCGGCGTCGAAGATCACCTGCGCCAGGCGGTCCGTGAGGGAAAGGCGCCTGAGCTCCGCCTCCACGCCCATGCCCACCGTGACGGCGAGCACGCCCACCGCCACGGCGCCGTCCAGGTGCTCGGCGATGGAGCGGCCCTCGAGCGCGAGGGCCGTGCCGGCGAGCTCGATCACGGGCGCGCCGTTCTTCTCGCCATGCCCGGAGACGTCGAAGACGCGCGTGACGCCGCATGGTCGGCACACGTCAAGGCAGCGCGCCACCACCTCGTCTATGCGGGCGTCGAGCTCGGGCGTGACCGGCTGCCCGGCGTAGCCCAGGTAGCGCAGGACCTCCGCGCGCTCGACGGAGCGGACGTCGTAGCACCGGCGAGCAGCGGCCACGCTATGCCTCCAGGTACCCGCAGGCGAGAAGGGCCTCGTGCGCCGCGTGCGCCACCGAGGGCTTGTTCATGCTGTAGACGTGCAGGCCGTCCACGCCGTTGGCGGCGAGGTCGCAGAGCTGCTCGCAGGCGTACTCCACGCCGGCGCGCGCCTGGTCCTCCGGGTCGTCCCCGGCGAGGACGAGGCGCTTGACCACCTTTGCGGGAATGGACGCGCCGCAGGTGAAGGCCATGCGCTGGATCTGCTTCACGCTCGTGAAGGGCATGATGCCCGCCACGATGGGAAGGCGCACACGGTGGCGCAGGCACTTCTCGCGGAAGCGGTAGAAGTCCTCGTTGTCAAAGAAGAGCTGGGAGACGAGGTAGTCCGCACCGGCCTCCTGCTTGAGGTAGAGCGAGCGGAAGCTCTCCTCCTCCGAGGGAGACTCGACGTGGCCCTCCGGGTAGCAGGCGGCGCCTATGCAGAGGTCCGTGCCGCGGGAGCGCAGGTAGGCGATGAGGTCGGAGGCGTGCGCAAAGTCCCTGGCCTCGCGGCCGGGGGCGCGATCGCCGCGCAGGGCGAGCACGTTCTCCACGCCCGCGGCGGCGAGCTCCTCCACGTAGGCGTCCACGTCCTCGCGCGCGGAGCCCAGGCAGGTGAGGTGCGCGAGCGCCGTCACGCCCAGGTCGCGCTCGATCTGCCGGGCTATGGGGACGGTGTTTGCCGAGTTGCCGGAGCCGCCCGCGGAGTAGGTGACCGATATCCAGTCCGGTCGGTCCGTCGCCATCTCGCCGGCCACGGCGTACGCGGTCTCGAGCGGCATGTCCCCCTTGGGCGGGAAAATCTCGAACGAGAACGTCTGACGTTCAGCGAGCTTGTCTGCGATCCTCATGCCTGCCCCTCTCCCTGCTGCCATGCGGCCCATATTACTCGCCGCGGGGGCGGGCGGGGAAGAGGGCTCGGCACCCGTAACAGCCCGGACCCCTGAGCGCGGGGCCAGAGGGACCAGGGGACGGAAGAGGAAGCGCCCGGGCGCTTTGGTCGGGGGCCGCCGCGCCCGGGGACGGCCGGCCGGAGCGATCCGGAACGCGACCTCTCTAGGTATACCGTCCCAGACGCCGAGGTCCAACGGGAAAACTGCGGGCGGTGCGGGGCCTTCCTTCAAATCCCAATCCCCTCAAGGCCTTCCCAACAGCACTACAGTCAGCGCGGAAAGGGCGATTCCCGGTCCCAGGGGAATTCCGCCAGCGGTAGCACCAAGCCCGTGGATAACACTCTTTTGCCCGGTCAAACGCCGCAAAGCGCACTCAAGTCCACTCAGGGCGAGCGAGGTCGCGCACGCGCAGGCAACCACCGCGAGGCCCCACGCCGGGCCGGTCCACGCGCCGACGGCCGAGAGCAGCTTGACGTCTCCCCCTCCCACACCGGGCCTTCCCGTGAGCCGTCGCGATGCGGCGGCGGAGAGCGCCATGACGAGAAGGACCGCGCCCGCCCCGAGCACCGAGGAGGCGACCGGCGCCGCCCCCTCGCCGCCGAGCCCGCGCAGGAGCGCCGCGACGAGCCCCGACGCGGCGGTCGCGACCGAGCACCCGTTGGGTATCGTCCTGCCCGCCAGGGCCGTCCGCCCGGCGCCGTACTGCTCCGCCGCCTCCTG
>CALUJT010000137.1 GCA_944321005.1 uncultured Atopobiaceae bacterium
CAGACGCGCTAGCTTGAGGTGCTAGTGACTGACTAAAAGGTCGTGCGGGTTCAAGTCCCGCCTCCGACACCACGAAATGACGCGGGTCCCCACGGGGACCCGCTTTTCGTATCTAGACGAGGCACGCGAGGGGGGCGCCATGGCAAGGACCGCACTCAGCGTCAGACGCGTGGAGGGCATCGGCGAGGGCAGCCTCGTGGGGACGCTCTCCCGGCTTCTCCAGCTCACGAGCGAGGCGGTCCTCGTCTTTGACGGCGCGGGCAGGGTGCTCCTCGCAAACGACGAGGCCTCGGAGCTCTTTGGAGCCGAGCGCGCCCTGGTGGGGGAGGACGTCCGCCTGCTCTTCCCCTCCTCGGACGATCCGTCCGCGACGTCCGGGCCCTTCTCGGCGGCGAGTCTCACGTTTGCCGTGGACGGCTCGGTCTCCCTGGTGAGCTGCCTTGCGGCGGGAGGGCGCCAGGCGACGGTGCGCGTGCGCTGCGACGCGGTCAACGCCCCCGGCGAGACCTACCTCCTCGTGGCCATGCCCGCCGAGCGCGAGATGCGCATGGACAGGGAGGGCGAGCGCGCCCTCGAGGACCTGCGCCGCGCCAACCACCGGCTCTCGGGAACCCTGAGGATCGTCCTCGACACGCTGGACTCCACGGACATAGCAGCCCTCTTCGAGCGCGTGCTCGAGGAGCTCACGGACACCATGGAGGCGGACGGGACCATCGTCTACCTCGCCGAGGCGGACGGCTTTCACCTGCGCGGCGTCTCGAGCGGCCTGGTGGGCGAGAAGATCGCGCGCTTCATGCCCTTCGGGCGCAGCGTCGAGCGCCTGGCCATCCGCGAGGGACGCGCCGTGCGCCTGCGCGTCTGCGCCCCCACGAACGAGGCGCTGCGCCAGGGCAGGCTCACCATGCGCGACGTGGTGAACGAGGACACCCACGAGGTCCTGCGCATGAGGAGCTCGATGCTCCCGCCGTTCACGAGCTTCGTCCCCGTTCCCGTGTGGTTTGGCGGGCACGTGATCTCCATCATAGAGGTGGGCTGGCGCCGCCTGCACCCGCTCTCGCGCGAGGACGCACGCCTCCTGGACTCGGTTGCCCACTACCTCTCCGTCCAGCTCGCGGGGGCCTTCACGGCCTTCAGGTCGCAGCGCGCGGACCGCCTGGCCTCGCTTGCCACCGAGCTGCGCGAGGAACTCCTGTCCTATGACGGCGACGCCTCGCCGGAGGACGGCGCCGCGCGCGTCTCGGCCGTCATCTCGGAGATGGCCGACGAGCTCGACGCCGCCACGGTGGAGATGCGCGTCAACGCGCAGCAGGGGGTGGTCGTGGCGGACCTGCCCCTCACGGGCGTGCGGGAGCTGCCGGTCGACCTCGCAGAGCTCGTGGCGCCGCACCTCGTGGACGGCGTCGCCGTGGTTCCCGTGGGGCCGGACTCCGGGCTCAGCGCGTACCTGCGCGACCTGGGGGAGCCGTGCGTGGGCGCGCTCGTCGACCTGGGCGCGCTCGACGGCAGGCGGTTCTGCGCCATGGTGCTGCGCCCGGACGGGGCGGAGCCCTTCGACGAGCTCGAGCTCGACTTCCTGCGCGGCCTGGCGGAGGACGCGCGCGACATCGCGCGGGGCGTGCTCGCCCGCGAGCAGGACAAGCGCATCTCACAGGCCCTCCAGGCGGGCATGAGAAACGAGCTCCAGCAGGTGGAGGGTATCACCGCGCAGGCCGTCTACTCCTCGGCCACGGAGGCCGCCTTCGTGGGCGGCGACTTCTACGACCTCATCCGGCTGCCGGACCACCGCGCCTGCGTCATCATGGGCGACGTCTCGGGCAAGGGCGTGGAGGCCGCCTCGGTCTCCGCCGCCGTCAAGACGGCGCTCGGGGCCTATGCGTGGGAGGGCCTCGCGCCCGCCCGCATGGTGCGCTCGCTCAACGAGTTCCTCCTGGGCTTCTCGCGCATCGAGACCTTCGCCACGCTCTTCGTGGGCATCGTCGACCTCTCCGCCGGGACCCTGAGGTACTGCTCCGCGGGCCACCCGCCGGCGCTGCTCATCCACGACGGCGCGGACGAGATCTCCACCCTCGACGTGCAGTCGGGCGTGGTGGGCGCCTTCCACGACATGACCTACGCGGACGGGAAGGTGAGCCTCGTGCCCGGCGACGTCCTGCTCCTCTACACGGACGGCACGACCGAGGCGCGCGACCCCTCGGGCGCCTTCTTCGGCGAGGAGGGCCTGCGCGACATGGTCATGCGCGAGTCCGACTCCACGAAGCCCTTCGACGGCTTCGTGGACCGGCTGCTGGGGACGCTCGAGGCCTTCACGGGGCAGAACCTCGACGACGACGTGGCGATGCTCGCCCTGCGCATCGACGAGACGGGCCTAAAACTCCGGGAGAAGTCCGCCACCGGGCGATAAGAACGGCGGCTTCTGGGGAATAAACCGAGCATGGGCGCATCGGTGAACATAGGGCTCGTCGACGTGAGCGGGGACCTCGACGTCAGCTCCGTCCCCTCCGTGAGGCGGCAGCTGGACGGGCTCGTCGCGTCCGGCTCGAGGCGCATCTTCATGAACATGGCGGACGTGGGCTACGTGGACTCCGCGGGCATGGCGCTCATCCTCTCCGAGCTCAGGCGCGTGCGAGAGCTCGGCGGCCTGCTCTCCCTCATCAACGTCTCCTCCCAGCTCTACCGCGCGCTCAGCCTCATGCGCATGGTCGACTTCATGCCGGTCTCCCGGGCGGGCGCCCGCCGCACCGTGACCGCCCTCGACCCTTCGGTGCTCCCGCGCTGGCGCACGACGTTTCGCGTGGGCGCGGACGAGCTCTCGTCCGCGCGCGACAGGCTCTCGAGGCTCCTCGCGGACCTCCCCCTCTCCTCGGACGACGTCTTCGACATGACGCTCGCCTGCGGGGAGGCGCTCGGCAACGCCGTCGACCACACCTGCGGGGGAGGGGTGCTCGCCACCGTGGCGGCCTACCCGGACCGGGTGAGCGTGGAGGTGACGGACTGCGGCTGCGGCTTCTCCCTCGGGGAGGACGAGGAGCCTCCCGACGCCGGGCCCGCGTCCGAGCGCGGCCGCGGCATACGCCTCATGCGCCTGCTGGCGGACTCCGTGAGCATCGCCCCCAAGCAGACGGGCGAGGGGACCGTGGTGCGCCTCGTCAAGCTCTACGACGCGCTCGCCTCGCCGGACTCCCCTGCGGCATAGGGCGCGAGCCCCCGCCTTCCCGGCCTCCACGAGTCCTTCATCTTTTCTCGTTTTTCCCCTTGCGCCGGCGGGCGCGGCCCCGTATAGTATTCCCTGCGCTTGCGGGCTTAGCGCAGTTGGTAGCGCGCCACCTTGCCAAGGTGGAGGTCGCGGGTTCGAACCCCGTAGCCCGCTCCATGCGAGCACCAGGCCGGATTCGTTCGGCCTTTTTCATACGGCGAAGTGGCCAAGTGGTAAGGCACGGGCCTGCAAAGCCCTGACCCCCGGTTCGAATCCGGGCTTCGCCTCCAGGACGTGACGGGCACCCCTCCGGGGGTGCCCTTTTTTCTCGGATTGCCCCCTGTCCCGCGTCCGCCACGGCGTCCCCGCGTGCTCGCCGAGGTCCGGCCCAAATTGGGGCTTGCAATCTGGTTGCGGCTCGCGTAGTATATCTCCTTGCGTCGCGGGCTTAGCGCAGTTGGTAGCGCGCCACCTTGCCAAGGTGGAGGTCGCGGGTTCGAACCCCGTAGCCCGCTCCATGTGAATGAGGGGCCGGTCACAGGACCGGCCCTTTTTGCTATTCTGGACAGCCAGCGTACGCAGCCGTCTTCGTAGGGGAGCTTGAGCGAATGCTTTTCACGGTCTTCTTCCTTGCCTTCCTGTTTGCCGTCGCACAGGGGTTCGTGAGGACGGTCGTCTACTTCTGGGAGTGGCTCTCGCGCGGAGACAAGCTCGACGAGGACGACGTCGAGCGCGCGGAGACCGCCCTCGAGGAGTCCGAGGACGCCCTCGAGCGCGAGCTCGCCCGTGCGGGGCGCCAGCGCGGCCTCGGACGCCTCTTCGCCCGCTGGCGCGCCTCCAACGCCGCGGTGGAGGAGTACCTCGACCACCTGCACCTGGGCTGGTATCAGATCGTCATCATCTTCTTCGTGGGCTCGATGGCGGGCCTTCTCATCGAGGAGGTCTGGATGCTCGTGAGCGCCGGCCTCACGGAGAACCGCGTCGGCCTGGTGTGGGGGCCCTTCTCGCCCCTCTACGGACTCGGGGCGGTGCTCCTCACGGTCCTGAGCTTCTTCCTGCGCTCGCGCGGCGCCAGAGGCTGGCAGGTCTTTCTCGTCTCGGCCTTGGTGGGAGGCGTGCTCGAGCAGCTTGCGGGGTGGTCCATGTCCACCTTCTTCGACGCGGAGTCCTGGACCTACCTCCACCTGCCCGATCACATCACGCAGTGGGTGGCGTGGCGCTTCCTCGCCGCCTGGGGCCTTCTGGGCCTCGTGTGGTGCCGCGCCGTCATGCCGCGTCTGCTCTATCAGATAGGCATGCCCACCACGCGCCGCCAGGCGGTCTTCGTGACCCTGGTGGCGGTCTATCTCGTGGCCGACATCGCCATGACGCTCGTGTGCTTCAACCGCAAGACCGAGCGCGACGCCGGACTCCCGCCCTCCAATGCCTTCGAGCAGTGGGTGGACACCAACTACTCGGACGAGTTCATCTCCGGTCGCTTCCAGAACCTCAAGATCGGCGACCGGCGCGACAAGGTGGACGAGAACGGAAACATCATCCTGGAGGAGCCCGCGGAGCAGGGCGGGGACCCCGCGGGCGAGACGAGCGAGGGGGTGCGCCCATGACGCCCGAGCGCGAGGTGTGCCTCGACTACGCCGCCGCCACGCCCATGGACCCCGAGGTCGTGGAGGCGACGCTGCCCTATCTCACGGAGCGCTTCTGGAACCCGTCCGCGCCGTACGCGCGCGCCCGCGAGGTGCGAGACGACGTGGAGCGGGCCCGCGGGACCGTGGCGCGGCTCATGGGGGCCCGGCCGGACAACGTGGTCTTCACCGCGGGCGCCACCGAGGCCAACAACCTCGCCTTCGCAGCCGTGGAGGGACACGTGGTCGTGGACGCCATCGAGCACGAGAGCGTGCTCGCCTGCGCCGCCACGCACGCCCGGCGCACGGTGCGCGTGGGGCCGGACGGCCTCGTGGACCCGTCGGCCGTGGCTCGCGCCATACGCCCGGACACCGAGCTCGTCTCCGTGGAGCTCGCCAACGGCGAGCTCGGCTGCGTCCAGCCCGTCCGCGAGATCTCCCGCGTGGTGGCGCGCGAGCGCGCGCGGCGCCTGGAGGCGGGGGAGGCGACGCCCATCCTCCTGCACTCGGACGCCTCCCAGGCGGCGGGCGCGCTCTCCGTCAACGTGAGCACGCTCGGGTTGGACCTCCTCACGCTCTCAGCCGCCAAGATCTACGGCCCCAAGCAGGTGGGGCTGCTCTGGGCGTCCGACGACGTCCGGCTGCGCCCGCTCGTCTACGGCGGCGGCCAGGAGGGCGGCGTGCGCTCCGGCACGGAGAACGTAGCCGGCATCGTGGGCTTCGCGCGGGCGCTCGAGCTCGCGTGCGGGCGTCGCGCGGAGGAGGCGCGCCGCCTCGCGGGCCTGCGCGAGCGCCTGCGCGCGGGGATAGTCGGGCGGATCCCGTGGGCCGTGGTGGCGGGGCCGCGCAGCCCCAAGCGACGGCTCCCGGGGCTCCTGAGCGTGTCCTTCGCGGGAATCGAGGCGCGCCGTCTCGTCATCGCGCTCGAGCGCGCGGGCGTCTACGTGGGCACGGGATCTGCCTGCGCGGCGAGCCGCATGCGCGTGAGCCACGTCCTGGAGGCCGTGGGCATGCCGCGCGAGCTCGCCGAGGGGAGCCTGCGCCTCACGCTCGGCCGACCCACCACCGAGGAGGACGTCGACTACGCCGCGAGCGCCGTCGCGGCCGTCGTGCGCGCCGAGATGGGGCGCCTGGGGCTCGACGACGCCGGCCAGGCCGCTCGCGTCGAGGCGCTCCTGGAGGGCGCCCCGGGGGCGTCCGTGCGCACCCGCCGGCCTGGCGCGGGGGGCGCCTCCGGAAACGGAGGGTACGCATGGTGAGCCGGGCGACGCCTCGCGGCGCGCGCGTCTTCTGCGGCCTCTCCGGCGGCGTGGACTCGGCGCTCGCCTGCGCGCTCCTCCTGGAGCAGGGCCTCGACGTCACGGCGGTCTACATGCGCAACTGGTCGCGCGACCTGCCCGGCTTTCGCTGCCCCTGGGCGGACGACCTGGCGGATGCGGAGCGCGTGGCGGTTACGCTGGGCATAGACCTCGAGGTCTGGGACTGCGAGGAGGAGTACCGCGCCACGGTGGTGGACTACCTCGTGGACTCCTACGCGCGCGGCTTCACCCCCAACCCTGACGTGATGTACAACCAGACCATCAAGTTCGGGACCTTCCTC
>CALUJT010000138.1 GCA_944321005.1 uncultured Atopobiaceae bacterium
GGTTTCGCCCCGGCTAGGCCCCCTCGCCCTCCCCCGTGAGGTCGCGGGCGAGCTCGCCCCAGGAGTCGTCCCACATGCGCGCGGGGTCGAAGGACTCCCAGTCCACGAGGTCCACGCCGAGCGCGTGCATCACGCGCACGAGCACTGACGCGCGGCGCTCGAACTCCGCCTTGTCCGCGAGCGGGTGGAAGAGCGGCACCATCCAGAGGTTGGCGAGCAGGAGCATCACCTCGGCGGTCTCGCGCGGGTACTCGGAGCTCACCGTGCCGTCGGCCACCCCCTCGCGGATCGCGGGCTCCACGTAGCGGTGCGCCACCTCGAGCGCGTCGAGGTACTCGCGCGCCAGGATGCGGGAGCTTGACAGCGGGTCGGAGGAGGGGCGCATCGCGCGCCACATGTCTGCCGCGGGACCGTCCGAGGAGGACTCGTCGAGCGCGCGGAGCTTCTCGATGCCCGTGAGCGAGCTATCGGCGAGGATCTCCTCGGCGCGTGCCACGACCGGCTGGTTGGCCCGCTCAAAGACGGCCTCGAAGATTTCCTCCTTGCTCCTGAAGTGGTGGTAGACCGCACCCTTGGTGAGCCCCTCGAGCCCCGCCACGATGTCGGCCATCGTGGTGCGCTCGTAGCCGCGCTCCGCGAAGAGCCGCTCGGCCACGTCGAGGATCTTCCTGACCGTCTCCTCCGGGTACTTGTTGCGCGCCACGGGCACCTCCGTCCTTCTCGTCGCGCTAAACATACCATGAGTATGTAACGGCGACAAGGAACAGTGGCGAGAAGGACGGCGGCCCCGTCAGGCTTGCCAGGCGGGGCCGGGCAGGCCGCGGCGGGAAACCGCTCGGAGCGCGGCCAAACCCGCGGCGGCCACGACGAGCGGGGCCACGAGGTTCACCAGCCCGGACACCCACGAGCCCAGCGTCCCGCACGCCAGGACGGCGAGAAACCCGCAGCCCAGCGCGGTGACGATGCCGCCGAAGACGCCCACCATCATGGGCAGGCCACGCTTCACGACCTCGGCCGGCGTGGTCCAGGCGAGGTTGGGGCTCGACGCGTCGAGCGCGAGGGCGAGCGCGGAAAAGCCCGTGAGCAGGCCCATCGCCGCCACGGCGCACTGGAGCACCAGGAGCGGCGCCATCCCGCCAACCAAGAGCGCCACGGCGGAGACCGCCACCGCCGCACAGCCCAGCACGAGGTTGGCGAGCAGCTTGGAGGCCAGCACGGTCCCCGCGCCCACCGGCGCCGTGAGCATGAGCCAGCTCGCACGCCCCTCCAGCGAGACGGACGGCCCGGCCGTGAGCGACATGGCCCCGCAGAACCCGAAGACCCACGGCAGCGCCGCGTCGATCTGGTCGCCCAGTGCGGCCACGGCGCGGGCGTCGAGCTCCACGCCATTCACGACACCGCTCGCGAGCAGCGCATCCACACCGATCGCGGAGATTGCGACCGCCGCCACGACCATGAGCACGAGCCCCACGCAGCAGTTCATCGCGTAGAAGGGCATGGAGCCAATGCGGCGGAGCTCCTTGACCGTGAGGGCACGCAGCGGACTCGCGGCGGCGGACCCGGCTGCGACAACCCGGCGAGAGGAGCGACGCGGCCCGGACGTGGCCACGGCGTTCACGGCCGGGTAGCACGCCGCGAGCCCCGCGGTCACGGCCGCCGGCAGCGCAAGTGAGAGAATCACGAAGACGGCCAGCCCCGCAAGCGAGCCCTCCCCCACCGCGGCCGCGGCCCAGGCGGCCGGCGGGTAGGCCGCCGCCACGGCCGCGGAGAGCATACCGGCAACGTCGCCCATCGCGGCGAGCGTAGCGGCGTCGTCCTTCTCACCAAACGCCCCGCCGAGCGCGAGGGACCCGGCCACGATGCCCACCACCAGCAGCACCGAGAGCACGAGCTGCACCGCCCCCGCATGCCGGAACCGCACAGCCACCGCCATGAGCGCGAGCGAGACCAGCGTGGCCACGGCCGCCGGCACGAGCGGCGCGCACACCGCGCAGAGCGCAGCGGCACCCACGGCCACCGGCGTCGGTACGACCGCCGAGAAGTACGCCACGTAGAGCGGCACCGCCAACAGCACGGAGACCGCCACGCCAAAGCCGTAGAGCGGCGCCGTCCGCGCGAGCACCACCGCGCGCGTGGGCACCGGCAGCGCGGCCACGAGGTCGTAGTCCCGGCAGCCAAAGACCGTGCCCGGTGCCTTCACAAACACGAGCGCCACCGAGGCGAGCGAGCCCATGAGCGCGGCGAGCGCCGGAATCGCCCCCGCGGCGCCGGCGGCGACCATGCCAAAACCGAGCGCGCCCAGGTAGAACACCGCCATGCCGGCGAGCAGGAGCGCGAGCGCTGCCGCGCCCAGGGCGCGCAGCCGGCCGGAGCCGCGCCGGACGCCGAGGCCGTAGAGGAGCGCGCGCACCTGCAGGGAGAGCAGCGGGCGGAGTCCCCGGTTCCCGGAGTCAACCGTCATCGCTCTCACCTCGTCCCCAAAAAGACGATGGCGGCGGTCGCGACGAGCGCGACGACGGGTGTGATGTAGAACATGGCGATACGCTTCTCGCCCTTACTCGCAAGTCTTACCGATACGAGGAGATTAATCGCGACGCAGGCGGCGGGCACGCCGAACACCACGGCGTCCCGCGGCCAGAACGAGCTCGCCTCGCCCGTGAGGCCCCACTGCATGGGAACCTGCTCGGGCAGGGCGTCGCGGGCGGCGAGGGTCGCGGCGAGGGTGAGCGCGCACAGGACGGCGCTGGCGATGACGTGGGTCTTTACGGACTTCATGGCTGTTCCTCCTTGGTCTTGAGAACAGGTTTAGCGACGCGACGGGATGGCGGCATCCTTCTTGTCCACGAGCTCGAGGAACACGTCCTCGAGCGAGGCCGAGCCGCGCACCTCGTCGGTGGGGCCGAGGGCGACGAGCTCGCCGCGGCGGATCACGGCGACGGTGTCGCAGAGCTTCTCCACGACCTCGAGCACGTGGGACGAGAAGAACACCGCGCAGCCCGCCGCCGCGCGCTCGCGAAGGATGGCCTTGAGCTCGTGGGAGGCGCTCGGGTCGAGGCCCACGAAGGGCTCGTCCAGCACGAGGGGCGCCGGGTGGTGCAGGGGCGGGCCGACGAGCACGAGCTTCTGGCGCATGCCGTGGGAGTAGGCGGAGACCGGCTCGCCGAGGACGTCCGTGAGCTCCAGACGCCCGGCGAGCTCGCCCGCGCGCCAGCGGCGCACGTCCGCGCTCACGCCGAACACGTCGGCGACGAGGTCCAGGTACTGCACGCCCGTGAGGAAGTCGTACACATCCGGGTTGTCCGGCACGTAGGCCATGAGGCGCTTGGCCGCCACGGGCTCGCGCCACACGTCGTGGCCGCAGACGCGGACCGTGCCCGACGTGGGCGGCTGCGCGCCCACCACCGAGCGGATGAGCGTGGTCTTGCCGGCTCCGTTGTGGCCGATGAAGCCGCAGATCTCGCCGGGCGCCACCGCGAGCGAGAGGTCGCGCACGGCGACGTGGGCGCCGTAGCTCTTGCGGAAGTGGCTGACCTCGAGGATGGGACGTGCCATGACTGCCTCCTTCGAATGTGGGGACAAGGTCCGTTCTTCTCCCCATCTGCTATAGCTGCTCTATAACAGATGGCGGGTACTATACCCCTTTGTCGCGTACTCTGCTATAGTTCAGATAGAACACAATTCCTCCACGCGGAAGGCGGCGCCCACGGTCATCACGGTCGACAAGCTCTCCGAGACGCCGCTCTACCTGCAGCTGCGCGACGCCGTCATCGCGGGCATCGCCTCGGGCGAGCTGCGGCCCGGCGACGCCCTGCCCTCCGTGCGCTCGCTCGCCGAGGACCTGGGCATCAACCTGCACACCGTCAACAATGCCTACGCGACGCTGCGCGACGAGGGCTACGTCATCATGCTCGGACGGCGCGGCGCCTACGTGGCGGACGCCCCCGCCGACCCCACCGCCGGCATGGACGAGGCCGCGCTCGAAGCGGCGCTCGCCAAGCTCGCCACGGAGTTCAAGGCGTCCGGCGGCACGCGCGAGGCGTTCCTCGCCGCCGCGGGGCGCGCCGCGCAGGACCTGGACTAGGAGCGGACATGTCGCCTGGCCTCATAGCACTCGTCACCAACGCGTCGATGGCGCTCATCACCTTCCTCTCCGGCTGCCTCGTCGCCGCCATGCCCTGGCTCACCCGCGGGCGCGAGGCATTCGCGGTGAGCGTGCCGGAAACCGCCCAGGCAGACCCACGCATCCAGCGCATGCGGCGGATCTTTCTCGCCAGCGTCCTCGCCATCTCGGCCGCGTCCGCCGTCGCCACCCTGGCGCTTTCCTCCACCTTCCCTCTCGCGATGGCGGCGGTGGTGTGCGTGCCGGTCGCGGCGGGCTTCGCGCTCATGCTCGCCTTCCGCGCCCGCGTGCGGGCGATCAAGCGCGCCGAGGGCTGGGAGACGCGCGCGGCCCGGGTCGCCGCCGTCGCCGGCGCCGCCGAGGCGAACGCGCCCCGCCCGCTCCCGCTTGCGTGGAATCTTCTCTATGTGCCCGTGATCCTGGCGACGCTCGCCCTTACGCTTGCGCTCTACCCGCGGATGCCCAACCCCGTTCCCGTGCACTTCGACGCCGCGGGCGCGGTCGACGACTGGATGGACAAGGGCTGGCAGGTCGTCGCCATGCCCGTCGCCGTCCAGGCGTTCATGGCGCTCTGCCTCACCGCGTCGCACTGGCAGATCCTGAGGAGCCGCCGGCCGGCCTCGCCCGAGCACCCCGTCGCCTCCGCCATCGCCTACGGCGCGTTCGCCCGCGCCCAGAGCGCGGCGCTGCTCGTCACAGGCATCGTGGTAACCGCGTCGATCGCGATCATGCCGCTCGCCTTCGCCGGCGTGGTCACCTCCGACCAGTCCCTCGTGGCGCTCGCCGTGATCATCATCGGCGCGATCCTGCCCAACCTCGCCGTCCCGCTCGTCTACGGACAGGCGGGGTCGCGCCTCCTGCGGCGCATGACGGCGTCGAGCGCGCTCGACTACGACGACGACGAGCGGTGGCACCTCGGCGTCTTCTACGTAAACCGCGAGGACCCCTCCGTCGTGGTGCCCCGGCGCTTCGGCGTGGGCTGGGCCATGAACTGGGGCCACCCCAGGTCGTGGGGGCTCGTCGCGCTGCTCGCCGCGGCGGTCGCGGCGTTCGTCGCGGTGGTCGAGGTCCTGCTCAGGTAGGGCGGACCGGCTCGTCCGCGCAAGAGGCCCAACCCCCGAGCGCCCGCGCCCCAGCGACCCAGCCCATAAGAAGGCGCAGCGCCCCGTGGGCTTGCTCCCCGAGGGGCGCTGCCATTTTGGTAGGCCGGACAGACGATGTCTGATTCCGCTCAAGGCAGTTCATCGCTTGGCTCGGGAGAGGGTGGCAGCGGGAGGGCCGCCCGTGGGGACTGTTCGTCTGGACGGCCCCGCCCGCCGTTCGGCCCGCCGGCCTTAGCGTCCTCCCTTGCCGCCGACGCTCCAGCCGAGGCTCTCGGCCTGGATGCGAACGAGGCGGGCGTAGAGGCCGCCCGCGGCCATGAGCTCGGCGTGCGTGCCCCGCTCGGCCACACGGCCGCCGTCCAGAACCACGATCTGGTCGGCGCCCGCCACGGTACGTAGGCGGTGCGCGATCACGAGCACCGTCTTGCCGGCGCACAGGCGGCTCACGGCATCCTGCACGAGCGTCTCGTTCTCGGGGTCGAGCGAGCTCGTCGCCTCGTCGAGCAGCACGATCGGCGCGTCCTTGAGCAGGGCGCGGGCGATGGAGAGCCGCTGGCGCTCGCCGCCGGAGAGCCTGGCGCCGTTCTCGCCGAGGCGCGTGCCCCAGCCCTCTGGCAGCCGCCCAACGAACTCCTCGCAGTGGGCAGCCCTTGCCGCCGCGCGCACCTCCTCGTCGGTGGCGCCGGCGCGCCCCATGCGGATGTTCTCCATGACCGTGTCGTCGAAGAGCGTCACGTCCTGGAAGACCACCGAGACGTTGCCGAGCCACGACTCCTCGTCGAGCGTCGCGAGGTCGACCCCGCCCGCCGAGACCGAGCCGGACGCGGGCGAGAAGAACCGCGCGACGAGCTTGGCCACGGTGGACTTGCCCGAGCCGGAGGGGCCCACGAGCGCCGTCACGGTACCTGGCTCCATGCGGAAGGAGACGCCTCGCAGCACCTCGTCGCCGCCCTCGGCATACGAGAAGCGCACGTCGGCAAGCTCGACGCCCTTCTCGCCCAGCCCCGCGGCGTCACCCGAACCCTCCGCGACCGGCTCGTCGGCAAGGGCCCTGAGGCGCGCCGCGCGTCCCGACAGCTGGAGGAGGTTCGGCAGCTGGGAGAGGATCGAGGTGATGGGCCCGTACACGCGCGAGGCGATGAGCAGGAACATGAGGAGGGTCAGGAAGTCGACCTC
>CALUJT010000139.1 GCA_944321005.1 uncultured Atopobiaceae bacterium
CCCGGCCGACGTGATCGAGCACGAGCTCGCCATCTACAAGGCGCAGGCCGCCGAGTCCGGCAAGCCCGAGGCCATCCAGGAGAAGATGGCCCAGGGTCGTCTGGAGAAGTACTTCAAGGAGTCCGTCCTCACCGAGCAGGAGTTCGTCAAGGACAGCTCCCTCACCATCGGCCAGCTCGCCAAGAACGTGGGCAAGTCCCTCGGTGACGACGTCGAGGTCATGAGCTTCATCCGCTACACCTTCGGCGAGTAGCGCCTGACGCGTCAACGCCATCCGGGGCCGGCGAGCAATCGCCGGCCCCTTTTGCGTTGCGGACCCCAGGTTCTTCTCGCCCTCCGGAGCCTCTTGGGGTCGTCGCCCCGCTCGTGTGGGAAGGCTGAGCGCTCGGGCGAGCCGCGGGGACGTTGGCGCGCGCTCTGCTAGAATCACGTGAGCACACATCGATGAGTGGAGGTTGGCTTGTCTGATACCGACATGAAGTACAGGCGCGTTCTTCTCAAGCTCTCCGGCGAGGCTCTCATGGGCTCGCAGTCCTTTGGCATCGATGCCGCCGTCCCTCAGCGCCTTGCCGAGGAGATCAAGCCCGTCTGGGAGGCCGGCGTGCAGGTGGCCATCGTGGTGGGCGGCGGCAACATCTTCCGCGGCCTCACCGGCGCCGCGGCCGGCATGGATCGCGCCCAGGGCGACAACATGGGCATGCTCGCCACGGTCATCAACTCCCTTGCCCTCCAGGACTGCTTCGAGCGAAACGGCATGGACTGCCGCGTCATGAGCGCCATCGAGATGCGCCAGATCGCCGAGCCCTACATCCGCCGCCGCGCGATTCGTCACCTGGAGAAGGGCCGCATCACCATCTACGCCGCCGGCACCGGCAACCCCTACTTCACCACAGACACCGCCGCGGCGCTGCGCGCGTGCGAGGTGGGCGCAGAGGTCCTGATGAAGGCCACCAACGTGGACGGCATCTACGACGCAGACCCGCGCACCAACCCGGACGCACGGCGCTACGACACCGTCTCCTACCGCGAGGTCCTCAACCGCGACCTCAAGGTCATGGACGCCACCGCAACCGCCCTCTGCCACGACAACAAGATGCCCATCATGGTCTTCGACATCAATCAGCCCGGCGTCTTCATGAAGGCAGTGAGCGGTCAGAACGTTGGAACAACCGTAGTCGAGGAGGACTAGGAATGAGCGAGCACACCGACAAGGCAAAGAGCTCAATGGAGAAGTGCATCGAGGCCCTCAAGGGCAACTTCGCCCGCGTGCGCACCGGGCGCGCCAACCCGCACATCCTCGACGCGATCAAGGTGGACTACTACGGTCAGCCCACGCCGGTGACCCAGCTCGCCGGCGTGAAGGTCCCGGAGGCCTCCATGCTCGTTGTCGAGCCGTGGGACAAGTCCGCCCTGCGTGCCATCGAGAAGGCCATCGAGAGCTCCGACCTGGGCATCACGCCCTCCAACGACGGCGTCTGCATCCGTCTCCCGTTCCCGCGTCCCACCGAGGAGCGCCGCCGCGAGCTCGCCAAGGAGTGCAACCAGCTCGCCGAGGAGGCGCGCGTGGCCATCCGCAACGTCCGTCGCGACCGCAACGGCAAGATCGAGCGCGACGAGGAGCTCTCCGAGGACGAGCAGACCCGCGAGAAGAAGGCCATCCAGAAGATCACGGACACCTACGTCGCCAAGGTCGACGAGCTCCTCAAGACCAAGACCGCCGAGGTGATGGAGATCTAGTGCAGCTCGACACCAACAAGCTGAGGGATTACTACGCGAACCCTCCCGAGGACGTCAGTCTCGAGGACGTCGACCTCGGGAGGCTTCCGCGTCACGTCTCGATCATCATGGACGGCAACGGGCGCTGGGCCCAGGCCCGCGGCCTCGACCGGTCGCGCGGTCACGTCGCGGGCGTCGACGCGCTGCGCGAGGCCGTGACCACGAGCGTGCGCCTCGGCCTCGACGCCCTGTCCGTCTACGCGTTCTCCACGGAGAACTGGCGCCGCCCGCGGCGCGAGGTGGACCTCCTCATGCACCTCTTCGCCACGACGCTGGTGAAGGAGCTTCCGCTCTTCCACCAGGAGAACGTGCGCCTGCGCTTCCTGGGGGACCTTACCGCGCTTCCCGACGCCACCTACCGGGTCTTCAGGCAGGGCCTCGACGAGACGGCGGACCACACCGGGATGACGTTCGCGCTCGCCGTCAACTATGGCTCCAGGGCAGAGATCGCCCGTGCGGCGCGCGAGATCGCGCTCGACGTCGCCTCCGGTGCCCTCGCTCCGGAAGACGTCGACGAGGACGCCGTTGCGAGCAGGCTCTACACCGCCGGCCTGCCCGACCCGGACCTCCTCATCCGCACCTCAGGGGAGATGCGGCTCTCCAACTACCTCCTGTGGCAGCTCGCCTACACCGAGTTCTACGTCACCGAGACCTACTGGCCTGACTTCTCGCGCTGGGACTTCCTGCGCGCCGTGGCCGCCTACCAGGGGCGCTCCCGTCGCTTTGGCGGTGTTGCCGCGTCATGACCGAACCGAGCAAGAAGAGGCCCGAGAGGAGCACCGGGAAAGACGCCGAGAAGAGCGCCGGGCTCGACCGCCAGATCGCGCGGCTCGAGGGCGTCCGCGCCTCCAGGGAAGAGGCGCGCGCCTCGGGCAGCCTCAAGGGCCAGCGCGCCAGGACCTCCGCCGAGAAGCTGCTCACGCGCACCACGTCCGGCGCCATCTACGCCATCGTCACCCTGGCCTGCCTCTTCGCGGGTCCCGTCACCACGACCGTGCTGGTTGCCGCCGAGGCGTGGCTCTGCTGCTCGGAGTTCTTCCGCATCTGCCGCATGGGCGGGCGCATGCCCAACGAGATCGTCGGCCTCGCCGCCGCGCTGCTCTTCCCGCCCGCGGCCCTCTGGGGCGGTCTGCTGGCGCTCACGCTCGTCATCTTCGTCCTGCTCATGGCGTGCGCCTGCTGGTACGTGTTCGCGCCGCGCGCCAACGTCGCCGACGTCGCCGTAACCGCGTTCGGGCCCCTCTACACCTCTCTCGCGTTCTCGGCCATCGTCCTCGTGCGCAAGTACGACGCCGGGGTGGAGGGAGCGCTCGTGGCCCTCGCCGTCATGCTCTCCATCATGGCGAGCGACGCCTTCGCCTACTTCGTGGGCTCCGCCATCGGCGCCCACAAGCTCGCGCCGCGCATCTCGCCCAACAAGAGCGTCGAGGGGTTCCTCGGGGGCCTCGTGGGGTCCGTGCTGGTGTGGATAGTCATCGCCCTTCTCGTCGTGGGCGAGATGGGCATCCCCATGGCCGCGCTCTGCGGCCTGGTGGTGGGGGTCGCCGGCGTCATCGGGGACCTCTTCGAGTCCAGGCTCAAGCGCGGGGCCGGCGTCAAGGACTCCGGCAACATCCTGCCCGGCCACGGCGGCCTCCTGGACCGCTCCGACTCCATGCTCTTCGGCGGGGTCGCCGCCTACTTCCTTCTCCTCTTCGGGGGGATTCTATGAGCATCTTCGAGATGAGCGCGAGCTCCGTGCACCGCGACGGGCCCGTTCGCGTTGCAGTCCTGGGCTGCTCGGGCTCCATCGGCACGCAGACGCTCGACGTCTGCCGCCGCCACGCCGACCGCGTGCGCGTGGTCGCCCTCTCCGTGAACTCCTCCACGGGCTCCCTCGTCTCCGCCGCCCGCGAGTTCGGGTGCGCGCACGTGGCCGTCTCCGACGCCGGCCGCGCCGCAGACCCCGTCCTCTCCGAGCTGCCCGAGGGCTGCGCCTGCGGCGCGGGCCCCCGGGCCGTGACCGAGCTCGCCTGCCTCCCCGAGGTCGACGTTGTGGTGAACGCCCTCGTTGGGTTCGCCGGGATCCACGCCGGCTACGCCGCGCTCGAGGCCGGGAAGTCGCTCGCCTACGCCAACAAGGAGTCCATCGTGTGCGGCGGCGACCTCATCATGCCGCTCGCGCGACCGGGCATGCTCATCCCGGTGGACTCCGAGCACAGCGCCATCTACCAGTGCCTCGTTGGGGAGGACCCCGAAAGCGTCCGCCGGATCTGGCTCACGTGCTCGGGAGGCCCCTTCTACGGGCGCGCCCGGGAGGAGCTCGCGGGAGTGACCGCCGCGGACGCCCTCGCGCACCCCACCTGGTCGATGGGGGAGAAGATCACCATCGACTCCGCCACGCTCATGAACAAGGGCCTCGAGGTCATTGAGGCGCACCACCTCTTCGACCAGCCCATCGACTCCGTCCGGGTGCTCGTCCATCGCCAGAGCAAGATCCACTCGATGGTGGAGTTCGTCGACGGCGTGGTGAAGGCCCAGCTCGGCGGGTCCGACATGCGCGCCCCCATACAGTACGCGCTCAGCTACCCCGAGCGCTGGGAGGCCTCGGTCGAGCGCATCGACTGGTGCTCCGCGGACCCCCTCACCTTTGGCGAGGCCGACGAGTGCGCCTTCGGCTGCCTCGCGCTCGCCCGCGAGGCGGGCCGCGCGGGAGGGACGCTCCCGTGCGCCATGAACGCCGCCAACGAGGTGGCAAACGAGAGCTTCCGTCAAGGGATGTGCGGTTTTCTCGACATCGAGAGCACGGTCGCCCGCGTCATGGAGCTCACACCGGTCGAGCGGGTAGAGTCACTCGAGCAGCTCGACGAGGTCGACGCCCGCGCCAGGGCGCTCGCCCGCGACGTTCTTTCGGAGGTTCGCCCTTGAGCCCTGTCCTGTCCTTCCTCTCCGCCGTCTTCTGGGGCGTGCTCGTGCTCTCGGCGCTCGTCTTCGTCCACGAGGGCGGGCACTACCTCGCCTCGCGGCTCTGCCACGTGCGCGCCACCGAGTTCTTCCTCGGCCTCCCGTGCCGCCTCAAGCTCTCGCGCAAGAGCGCCAAGGTGGGGACGGAGTTCGGCGTGACGCCGCTCCTCCTGGGCGGCTACACCCGCATCTGCGGGATGGAGGGCTCCGCCGACGAGCTTCTCGCCCCCGCGCTCGACGTCGTCACGAGGGAGGGGAGGGTCACCGCGGATGAGGTCGCCCGCAGGCTGGGCGTGGACGCCGACCGCGCCTACGACCTTCTCGCCACGCTGAGCGACTGGGCCGCGATCAAGCCCTACTACGACCCCGCCCGCGGCGAGCGCCCGGGGCAGAGCGACTGGCCCGCCGCCTTCGAGACGCCCGAGCGCGACGCCAACCACCTCACCGAGTACGACCGGGGGCACGACTTCTCGCTCCCCGGGTCCACCGCCGCCGGCGCGCCGCACGAGACCGGCATGTCGCCGGACGAGTTCCTCGCGCACGAGCGCTCGAGGACCTACCTGGGGGTCGGCTTCCTCAGGCGCGTCTTCATGCTCTTCGCGGGGCCGCTCGTCAACATCGCCCTCGCCTTCGTGCTGGTGACCGTTGCCTTCATGGTGCAGGAGTTCAGCTACGTCCCCAACGTGAGCACGCTCGGCGGCGTCGTGGAGGGCTCCCTTGCCGAGGCCTCGGGCCTCGAGGCGGGCGACACCGTGACGCGCGTGGGGGACGTGCCCGTGGACAGCTGGGACGGGCTCGTGGAGGCTCTCTCGCCCCACCTCGAGTCCGGGACGGACTTCGAGCTCTCCCTCGAGCGCGACGGCTCCGAGAGGACCGTCCTCGTCGACCTGCCGGACGGCCAGCCCACAGAGGAGCTCGGCATCCTCTCCAGCGTGGCCACGTACCGGCTGAGCCTTCCCGAGGCCGTGGCCGCGACGGTGGACTACACCGCCCAGACCGCCTCCTACGTGGCCAAGCTCATCCAGCCCGCGCACACCATGGAGGTGCTCGACCAGTCGAGCTCCATCGTCGGCATCTCCGCCATGGCGTCCGAGGCCGCCTCGACGGGGCCCTTCTCGCTCATGGTCTTTGCCGCCGCGGTCTCCATGTCCCTCGGCTTCATGAACCTGCTGCCCATCCCGCCCTTCGACGGGGGCAAGATCCTCATAGAGCTCATCCAGCTCGCCATCCGCCGCCCGCTCTCCGCGCGGGCGCAGACCGGGCTCACCTACGTGGGGCTCGCGTTCATCGTCTTCGTCTTCGTCGTGGTGCTCAAGAACGACGTCGTCCGCTTTGTGATTGGCTAGGTGATCCACGTGCCCTCTCCCGCCGCCGCGCCCCGCACCCTCACGCGCCCCGTAAGCGTAGGGGGCGTGACCGTGGGAGGGGGAGCGCCAGTGCCGGTCCAGTCCATGTGCACCACGGACACCGCGGACACCCCCTCCACGCTCGCCCAGATCCGCGAGCTCGCGGACGCCGGATGCGAGATCGTGCGCGTGGCGGTGCCCTC
>CALUJT010000140.1 GCA_944321005.1 uncultured Atopobiaceae bacterium
CCCAAGGCGAGCGCGGCCGAGGCGGTGGCGGCGCTCGCGGAGCACGGCGTGGAGACCAAGGTCCTCACCGGGGACTCCCCGCGCGTGGCGGCGCACGTGTGTCGGGCGATCGGCATCCCTGCGGGCGAGGTGCTCACGGGCTCCGACGTGGAGCTCCTCGACGACGAGGCGCTCGCCCGCCGCCTGCGGGGCGTCTCGGTCCTCGCCAAGCTCTCGCCCGCCCAGAAGGCGCGCGTGGTGAGCGCGCTCAGGGGCGCGGGGCGCTCCGTGGGCTTCATGGGCGACGGGGTGAACGACGCCGCCGCGATGGCGGCCTCGGACTGCGGCATCTCGGTCGACTCCGCCGTTGACGTGGCCCGCGAGGCGGCCGACCTCATCCTGCTGGAGAAGGACCTCCTCGTGCTCGAGCGCGGGATCGTCTGCGGCCGCCGCACGCTCGCCAACATGACCAAGTACGTGAAGATGACCGTGAGCTCCAACTTCGGGAACATCTTCTCCGTGCTGGCCGCATCGCTGCTGCTGCCCTTCCTGCCCATGAGCGCCGTCCAGCTCCTGCTCCTCAACCTGGTGTACGATCTCACCTGCACCGCAATCCCCTGGGACGGCGTCGACGACGACCTGGTGCGCGCGCCGCGCAGGTGGGACAGCGCCTCCATCCGTCGCTTCATGGTCGCCATGGGCCCCGTGAGCTCGGCCTTCGACCTCCTCACGTTTGCAGCCCTCTTCTTCGTGGTGTGCCCCGCAGCGGCGGGCGGCCCCTGGGGCGCGCTCGACGAGGCCGGGCGGACCCTCTTCGTGGCGACGTTCCAGGCGGGATGGCTCGTCGAGAGCATGTGGACGCAGACTCTGGCGGTTCATCTCATCCGCACGCAGCGCGTCCCGTTCGTGGAGAGCCGGGCGGCGGCGCCCCTCACGGCGCTCGGCGTCGCAGGGGTGGCCCTCGTCACGGCGCTGCCCTTCACGCCGCTCGGGACCGCGCTCGACCTCGCGCCGCTTCCCCTCGCCTACTTCGCGCTGCTGGCCGCCGTCGTCGCGCTCTACGCGGCAGCCCTCCTGCTCGTGCGCCGGCGCTTCGTCCGCCGCAACGGAGCGTTGCTGTAGGGCGCCCTTGCGCGACAATGGTGACGGGTCTGTGATCATTGTCGCGCAAGGAGCCAACATGACTGTACTCGACACGAGCGTGCCCCACGTCCCCGTTCTCATGGTGCTCGGCCACCACGAGCCGGTGGGAGAGGTGGAGCTGCCGGCGGGCTACCGCTTCGCCGCCTGGGAGCCGCGCTTCCGCGAACCGTGGGTGCGGCTGCACGTTCTTCTCGGCCAGCTGCCGTCCTGCGAGGAGGGGCTCGCCTACTTCGAGCGGACCTACGAGGCGGACCCCGCGGCCCTCGAGCGCCAGATGATCCTCGTGGTGGACGAGAAGAACGAGCTCGTCGGCACGAGCTCCCTCTGGCGGGGGGACCACTTTGGGGAGCCGCGCCTGCGCGTGCACTGGGTGGGCGTGAGCCCCGACCATCAGAGGCGGGGCCTCGCCCGTTCGCTCGTGCTGGAGAGCATCCGCCTCTACGACGAGCTCGTCCCCACGGGCGAGCCGCCCCTCTACCTCACCACCCAGACGGAGAGCTGGGTTGCCTGCGGCATGTATCTCAAGCTGGGCTTTGTTCCCTACGAGGGGCCCATGCCCCCCAACTTTGCCGCGGACCCCGCCACGTTTGGCGAGAAGAACCGCGAGGCCTGGGAGCTCATACGCCGCAAGCTCTCGGAGTCGAGCCGTTCGCGGCCCTAGGGGCGCCGTTCGCGGATTGCCCTCAAGGGAGCCCGCTCGGGACGACGCCCTCCACCTCGGCCGTCAGCTTCGTGTACGCGCGCATGAAGACAACGCCCCCGCCTCCCGGCTAGCCTCTTCTCTCACCCGACCGAAGGAGGAGGCAAGATGGGCCTGCAGTGGAAGACCGCACGGGGAACGGCGGTGGCGGTGCCGGTTCCCTACTCGCACATGGACGACGATGACGCCAGGCTGTTCTACACGACGATGAACGCCCTTCTCGTCTATGCCAACGGACGCCTTGGCGTCGTGGACCCGGCGCTGCTGCGCGAGCGCGAGGGGGCACCCTGCATGCTCTACGAGCACGGAGGCCAGGTTGCGGACGCCCTCTGGAGAAGGCGCGGCATCGTCGAGGACTTCGTGCGGGAGAACCCGATGCACCTCATGGGGTCGTGCCTCGACTGTGCCCGCCCCTGGCGCCATGCCGTACGCGACATGTTCACGGTGGTCGACGCAGGCGCTGACAGCGCCGTCTACATGAACCGCACCCACCTCTTCGTGGTGGGTGCGAGCCAGGACCCTGCGGACAGCCACGTGCACCGCATACCCTCGCTCATGCTGCTCACGCTCCTGCCCTTCAAGGGCGGCATCGTGACGAGCGGCATGACGATCCACCTCTCCCAGGAGCCCGCGTCCTGGGCCGTCCCCCTCATCGCCCAGCAGGCGCGCGAGCTCTCCGAGCGCACGATCATAAGCACCGCCGACCAGCTCGTCTCCTACGGCAGGCGCGTCTCCGACGACGAGAACCTCGTGACCCCGCGATTCCAGAGGGAGGTGGACGAGGCCTTTGCCACGGGCGCGATCGTATAGGGAGACACAGTCATGCGAGATAGCAGAAAGCGGAGGGCCGCCCCCATCTCAAGTTGATACAATTCGATGCAAGCGCATGGCCGGTCGATCGCGTCGAGGTTCATGGGCGCGTGCACGAGCGTCATCCCGAGATTTCAGAAGAAGATGTCCAGACCGCCTGGAGGAACGCCTCCCTCTCGAGACCGCGAGCTGATGACGACGAAGCCCATCAGATTGCTGTCGGGCAAGACGCAAGGGGACGCCTTCTCGAGATGCTCGCTCAGCGCATCGCCCCCTTCACCTGGTTGGTCTGCCATGCGATGACGCCGCCCAGCGAAAAGGTGCTCAGGGAGCTGCGTGCACTTTGGAGGGAGAAGTAACGTATGCCGCTGACAGACGAGGACATCTACGAGATGACCGGGCTCACGCGTGAGGATTTCGACCTCATGGCCCGACCCTTCGAGGACGGCTCGCTCATCGACGATACCGGCAGCCCCATCCACTTTGACGGGCCCATCGAGTACGGCCCCCCCCCACGCCTTTACCTGGAAGACTGCGCCATGAGGACCTTTGGCATCCCTGGGGCCCACGCCGCGGCAATCGACCGGGCACTAGAGCGCCTCGGCATCACGAAGTCCGAGTTCATGCAGAGCGCCATCCGCCATGAGCTGGAGCGCCTCGGCGAGAAGATCGATGGCGGAGAGTCATCGTTTGGGGCAAAGGCCTAGGCCCAAAAGATAGGCTCATCCGGAGCCCGCCTCGGCAGAGTCGCCAGGCTCAGAAGACGTGCTCGGCAAGGCGCCCGAAGGCCTCCTGCACGCGCGCGAGCGGGAGCGCGAGGTTCATGCGGATGTGGCAGGGCCCGTTGAACGCGCGGCCGTCCTGCCAGTAGACGCCCACGCGCCAGCCCTCGCGCAGCAGCCACGCGACGTCTCGCCCGTTCTTCTCGCACCACTCGGAGCAGTCGAGGAAGAGCATGTAGGTGCCCTGGGGACGGAAGACGCTCGCGCCGGGTAGGCGGCTCTCGATGAAGTCGCACGCCCAGTCCACGTTGCCGGCGACGACCTGGTTGAGCTCGTCTGCCCAGGCGCGGCCCTCGGGGCCGTAGGCGCCGATCAGCGCGTGCTGGGAGAGGACGTTCATCGAGTTGTAGTGCGTCTTCTTGCCCTTGGTGGTCACACGGTCGCGCAGGTAGTCGCTGTAGATGACGTGGTAGCTGCCAATGAGGCCCGCGAGGTTGAAGGTCTTGCTCGGCGCGTAGAGCGCGATGGTGCGCATGCGCGCGTCCTCGGAGACGGACTGCGTGGGCACGTGCGTGAAGCCGGGCCGCACGATGTCGGACCAGATCTCGTCGGAGACGACCACGCAGTCGTGGGCCGCGTAGAGCTCCATCGCCCGCTCTATCTCCCAGCGCTCCCACACGCGGCCGCACGGGTTGTGCGGGGAGCAGAAGATGGCGACGTGGATGCGCTCCTCGGCCAGACGGCGCTCCATGTCCTCGTAGTCCATGCGCCAGACGCCCGCCTCGTCACGCACGAGCGGCGAGTGGACGATCCTGAAGCCGTTGTCCTCGAGGCTGTGGGTGAAGCCCACGTAGGTGGGGCTGTGCACGAGAACGGGATCGCCCGGCGCGGCAAAGGAGGTGAGAGCGGAGACCACGCCGCCGAGGACGCCGTTCTCGTAGCCGATGTGGCGGGGCTCGAGGTCGGCCACGCCCTTGCGGTCGCGGTGCCAGTCAATGATTGCCTGGTAGTAGGCATCGCTCACGTTGAAGTAGCCAAACGTGGGGTACCGCAGGCGCTCCTGGATGGCGCGCGTGATGGAGGGCGCCACGGGGAAGTTCATGTCCGCGACCCACATGGGGATGGGGTCGAAGCCCTCGTCCGGCGCGGGGTAGCCCGACCCGGGCGCGCCGATGGCGTCGAGCGCGACGGCGTCGTGCCCGGCGCGGTCGAGAATCGAGGTGAAGTCGTAGGTCATGGCTGCCCCTTCCGTCGCGTTTCCACACGCTAGGATACCCGGATTCGCCTACGCGCGCGGGCGTCACCCTGCGGGTCGCACGCCCCCCGCCCCGCTGCGCGCGTCCCTTCGCAAGATAGTACGCACAGTACGACTTTCACCTTTTTGCTACCTGCGGATATAGAAAGTGAAAGCGAACTGTGCGTACTAGCTAACGAGAAGAACGGGGGCTCGCGGGGGCTCGCGGGGGCTCGCGGGGGGCTCGAACGGGCGGCCCGGTCCAGGGGCGCCTAGCCCAGGGCCTCCACGATCTTGTCGCCCATCGCGGCGGTGCCGAGGACCTTCTCCGCGGGCGTCCCCTCGTCGGCGATGTCCACGGTGCGCCAGCCCTCGTCGAGCACGCGCGTGACCGCGGCGGCCAGCTCGTCGGCGGCGTCGTCCATTCCAAAGCTGTAGCGGAGCATGAGCTCCACGGAGAGGATCTGCGCGATGGGGTTGGCGATGCCCTGCCCCGCGATGTCCGGCGCCGATCCGTGACTCGGCTCGTAGAGGGCCGTGCCGTCGCCCAGGCTCGCGGAGGCGAGCATGCCGAGCGAGCCCGTGAGCATGGAGGCCTCGTCGGAGAGGATGTCGCCGAAGGTGTTCTCGGTCACGAGGACGTCGAACTGCGCCGGGTTGGCAATGAGCTGCATGGCGGCGTTGTCCACGTACATGTCCTCGAGCGTCACGTCGGGGTACTCGGCGGCGACGTTGTGCGCCACCTCGCGCCACATGCGGGAGGTGTCGAGCACGTTGGCCTTGTCCACGGAGTGAACCACGCCGCGGCGGCGGCGCGCGGCGTCGAAGGCCCAGCGCACCACGCGGTCTACCTCGTACTCGGAGTACTCGAGCACGTCACGGGCGTACTCGCCGCGCGTGCCGCCCACGCCGGCACCCTCGACGCCCATCATGCGCTCGTGGCCGCCAAAGTAGAGGCCGCCCGTGAGCTCGCGCACGATGATGAGGTCGACGCCGTGCAGCGCCTCGGGCTTGAGGGAGGAGGCATCGATCAGCGCGTCGAACATGCGCACCGGGCGCAGGTTGAGGTAGAGCCCGAGCTCCTTGCGGATGGCAAGGAGGCCCTGCTCCGGGCGCACGGCACCCACCTTGGTGTCGGTCCACTTGGGCCCGCCCACCGCGGCGAGAAGAACCGCGTCGGAGGCACGGGCGGCGGCGAGCGTCTCGGCCGGCAGCGCCGAGACCGGGCCGCACGCCTCCGTGGTGGCGTCGATCGCGGCGCCGCCGATCAGATGGTCCTCGCAGACGAACTCGACGTCGTGCTTCTCGCCCAGCGCGGCGAGGACCTTCTTGGCCTCGGCGATGATCTCCGGGCCGATCCCGTCACCGGGGAGGGCGCAGATGCGATAGGTCTTGGAGGCCATGACTAGTTTCCGCCCTTCTCGGCCATCACGCGCTTGGTGCGCGCCACCAGGCCGCCGTCGTTGATGATCTCCTGGATGAACGGCGGGAAGGGCTGCGCCTGGAACGTGGCGCCCGTGGTCTCGTCCGTGATGGCGCCGGTGTCCGCGTCGACGGAGACGACGTCGCCGTTGGAGATGGCGTCCACGGCCTCGGGGCACTCGAGGATGGGCAGGCCCATGTTGATCGAGTTGCGGTAGAAGATGCGCGCGAAGCTCTTGGCAATGACGCA
>CALUJT010000141.1 GCA_944321005.1 uncultured Atopobiaceae bacterium
GCGCACGTAGAGCTTGACGGGCGTCTTCTTGGGCGCGCTGGCGATGTAGTCGATGATCTCCTGGGCGTTCAAGGGAGTGGCTCCTTTCGTTGCGTGGGGGGGGGCGGGTCGACGGTTCTTCTCCCCGCTCGGACAGCTTCGCGCTGAGAACGCGCGAAGAACTCGCGGGCGAGAAGAACCGTCGACCCGCACGCGCCGCTAGTTTCCGGCGGTCGGGGTACCAAAGGCGGTGGTATCGCTCTCGCTAGGTTACCCGAACATCAGGGTGTCGAAGTCGTAGAGGCCGGGGTCGCGCCCGAGCAGGCGCTCGGCCGCACGGACGGCGCCCGCCACGAAGATCTGGCGGCTCGCGGCGCGGTGCGTGAGGCAGACCTCCTCGTCCGTGCCGAAGAAGTGCACCTCGTGCGTGCCGGCCACGGTCCCGCCGCGCAGGGCGTGCATGCCGATCTCCCCGGGGACGCGCGCCCCCACGATGCCGGAGCGGCCGTCCACCACCGGGCGCTCCCCCGCGGGGTCCACGGCGGCGAGAAGCGCCTTGGCGGTGCCGCTGGGGGCGTCCGCCTTCTGGTTGTGGTGGGTCTCCACGATCTCCACGTCCCAGCCCCCGAGGGCCTCCGCCACGAGCGCCGTGGCCCGGCGCAGCGCGGCCACCCCCAGGGAGTAGTTGGAGGACCAGATGACGCGGTTCTTCTCGCCCAGCGCGCGGAGCTCGGAGAGCTGCCCCTCCGTGAGGCCCGTGGTGCCGGAGACCAGCGCCGCGCCCGTTCTCCGCGCGTAGGCCAGCACGTGCGGCAGGGACGCCGGGGCGGAGAAGTCCACGACGACGTCCGCCGCAGGCGCGGCCTCGTCCAGCTCGTCGATGTTGTCCACGTCGTAGGAGCCCAGGAGCTCGAAGCCGCGGGCGGCCAGCCCCTCGCGCACGAGGCGCCCCATGCGGCCGGAGCCGCCGATGACGATCGCGCGGGTCGCGCCCGCCGCGCTAGCCAAGGAGACCAGCCCCCTTGAGGGCGGCGACCACGCGCTCGCGGCCGGCGTCGGAGATGGTCCAGAGCGGCTGGCGGTAGTACTCGCCGATGAGGCCCATCTCGGCCAGGGCGCACTTCACCGGAATGGGGTTGACCTCGCAGAAGAGCGAGTGGATGAGCTCGAGGTTCTCTAGCTGCGTCGCGCGGGCCGCCGCGATGTCGCCGGAGAGGAAGTCCGCGCACATCTGGTGCACCGTGGCGGGGGCGACGTCCGCCCACACGGAGATGACGCCCTTGGCGCCGAGGCTCATGAGCGGCACCACGATGTCGTCGTTGCCGGAGAACATGCGGAAGTCGTCGGAGAGGTAGCGGGCCGCCATGGTGGCGTACTCGATGGAGCCGGAGGCCTCCTTGAGGCCCCACGCGTTGGGGTGGGCGGCCAGGCGCGCGAGGTTCTTCTCGCTGATGGAGCAGCCGGTGCGGCCGGGGATGTTGTAGAGGATGCAGGGCACGTCCACCTTGTCAAGGACCGCGGTGAAGTGGCGGTAGATGCCCTCCTCGTTGGACTTGTTGTAGTAGGGCGTGATGAGCAGGAGGCCGTCGATGCCGAGCCTGACCAGGCCCGCGGCCTTGCGCTCGGACTCGAAGGTGGCGTTTGAGCCCGCGCCGCCGATGACGGGCACGCGGCCTGCCACGCGCTCGATGACGCAGCGCGCGACGGCGAGGTCCTCCTCGTCGGTCATGGTGGAGGACTCGCCGGTGGTGCCGAGCACGAGGATGCCGTCCGTGCCGTTCTCCAGGTGGAAGTCGACGAGGCGCTCCAGGCCCTCGAAGTCGATGGAGCCGTCCTCGTTGAACGGCGTGACGAGAGCGACGACAGATCCTGTGAGGTTGGTCATGTCCATGGCGTTGCCTTTCTTCGGTTCACGTAACATGACAAAGGGGCTGTCCCCTTGTCAGATTTGCAGGTCAAGGGTGGCGAAGTAGTCCGAGGGCTTCTCGGCGCGGCGGATGAGCTCGGTGGAGCCATCCTCGCGCAGCAGCACCTCCGCGGAGCGCAGCCGGCCGTTGTAGTTGTAGCCCATCGAGTAGCCGTGGGCCCCGGTGTCGTGGATGACCAGCAGGTCGCCGCGCTCGACCTCGGGGAGCTCACGGTCCACGGCGAACTTGTCGTTGTTCTCGCAGAGGCAGCCCGTGACGTCGTAGGTTCGCGTGGCCGGCCAGGCGGACTTGTCCGGGCCGCCCGCCTGCCCCATCACCGTGATGTGGTGGTAGGCGCCGTACATTGCCGGGCGGATGAGGTCCACCGCGCTCGCGTCAACGCCCAGGTAGTCCTTGTAGATCTGCTTCTCGTGCACGGCACGGGTGACCAGGCAGCCGTACGGCCCCATCATGAAGCGGCCCATCTCAGCGTAGATGGCCACGTCGCCCATGCCCGCCGGCACGAGGACCTCCTCGAAGGCGCGCCTCACCCCCTCGCCTATGGCGCGGATGTCGCAGGGCTCCTCGTCCGGGCGGTACGGGATGCCCACGCCGCCGGAGAGGTTCACGAAGCCCACGTGCACGCCGCACTCGCGCGCGAGGCGCACGGCAAGCTCAAAAAGAATGCGGGCGAGCGCGGGATAGTAGTCGTTGCCGTGGGTGTTGCTGGCGAGAAACGCGTGCAGCCCAAACTCGCGCGCCCCGCGGTCGCGCAGCATGCGGTACGCCTCGAAGAGCTGCTCCTCGGTCATGCCGTACTTGGAGTCCCCGGGGTTGTCCATGATGCCGTTGGCCAGGCGGAAGAGCCCGCCGGGGTTGAAGCGGCAGCTCACGACCTCGGGGACGGGACCCGCCACCTCCTCGAAGAAGGGGATGTGGGAGATGTCGTCGAAGTTCACCACGGCGCCGAGCTCGCGCGCGAGGCGGAAGTCCTCGGCCGGGGTGTCGTTGGACGAGAACATGATCTTCTCGCCAGTGATGCCAAGGGCGCGCGCAATGAGGAGCTCCGTGTAGCTGGAGCAGTCGCAGCCGCAGCCGTACTCGGCCAGGATATTGATCAGCGCGGGGTTGGGGTTTGCCTTGACGGCAAAGTACTCGCGAAAGCCCGGGTTCCACGAGAAGGCGTCGAGCACCGCCTCGGCGTTGACGCGGATGCCGGCCTCGTCGTAGAGGTGAAAGGGCGTGGGGTAGCGCTCGGCGATGTCGACGAGCCGCTCCTTGCTCACAAACGGGTGCTTAGGTGCGCGTTCCATGCACGTCTCCCTGATAGCGCTCCTGCAGGTTGCTTGCAGACAGTCCTGCGGGTCTTTCCCGCAGGCCCACCCCGCGCCCGCGCCCGGGTGCGGAGTTCGGCGGGCTCGCCTCCCCGCGGGGTCGTGACGCCTGCCGGCTGCCCCGCGGGCCTTCTCGCCCGCGCCTCTATCGAGTGTTGCCACTGTAGCACGGCTCTGTGACGGGATGGCCGCGCTCCGCCCCCGGTTGATACACTGGCAACAAAAACGTGACAGCAGGAGGAAAGATGCCTGACGAGAAGAACCCGGAGCTCGAGCGCCTGCGCACCTGGCGGCGCGACCTCCATCGCATCCCCGAGCTCGACTTCGAGCTGCCGGAGACGCTCGCGTACGTGCGCGGCGTGCTGGCAGGGCTCTCCTGCGAGGTGATCGAGCCCTGTAAGAGCTGCGTCTGCGCGTGGTTCGACCTCGGGCGCGGCCGTGCCACGGCCCTGCGCTCGGACATGGACGCGCTCCCGGTGGCGGAGCGCACGGGCGAGCCGTACGCGAGCGAGAGGCCCGGCCGCATGCACGCCTGCGGGCACGACGGCCACATGGCCATGGCGCTCGCGGCGGCCGCGTGGGCGGACGACGTCATCGCCGGCAGAGTGCCGGGGCTGGGCGCGGACGACCTGCCGCGGGACGCGCTCGTGGTGTTCCAGCCCGCCGAGGAGACCACGGGCGGCGCGCGGCTGGTCTGCGAGAGCGGCGTCTTCGAGCGCTGCCGCGCGGACCGGATCTTTGGCTTCCACCTCTGGCCGGACCTTCCGGCCGGAGAGCTGGCGTCGCGCCCGGGAGCGCTCCTCGCCCGCTCGAGCGAGGTCACCGCGGAGTACTTCGGCCGATCGAGCCACATCGCACGATGGCGAGAGGGTCGCGACGCCCTTGCCGCGGTCGCGCGCTTCGTGCCCTCGGCGGAGGCCATGTGCGGGCGCCTCCAGAAGGAGACGGGCGAGCCGTGCCTGCTGCGCTTCGGGCGGCTGGAGGCCGGCACGGTGAGAAACGCCATCGCCGGGGCGGCGCGCGCCGAGGGCAGCCTGCGCGTCTTCTCCGACGAGATGTTCGATCGGGCGCGCGAGGCCGTGACCACACTCGCAAAGAACGCCGCGCGCACGGAGGGCTGCGAGGTGGAGCTCTCGTTCTCCGAGGGCTACCCGCCGGTGACCAACGACCCCGCGCTCTTGGCGGCCGCGGAGGCGGCGCTGCCCGAGCTCGCCCGCGTGCCGGAGCCCCTGCTCATAGCCGAGGACTTCTCCTTCTACCAGCGCCACCTGCCCGGCGTATTCCTGCTGCTGGGAACGGGCACGGGCACGCCGCTCCACGCGGACACGTTCGACTTCGACGAGCGCGTGCTGCTCACGGGCGTCGACGCGTACCGTCGCCTGCTCATGATGCCGTAGCGGGGCGACGTCCTTCTCGGCGCGTCCTTCTCGGCCTCAGGCCGTCCACCTGCCCTGGGGCGCGCCCCGACACTCGAAGCGGCTCCCTTTGCCCGGAACCCCACGCGGTTGGGCAAAAGCTTTGATATAAAGTCTCGACATTATATGTAATACCACCCAATCACCTGGAAAATTCGGCAAAAACCTGGCGAGAAGAACGGGCGGGACGTTACGTTACGCGTTACGTACCCGAGTCGCATCAAAGGTTTTGCCCAATCGCAGACGAGTGTGGCAGCGGCGCCCAATGCCCGCGCCCCGACACTCGAAGTGGCTCCCTTTGCCCGGAACCCCACGCGGTTGGGCAAAACCTTTGATATAAGATCTCGACATTATCAATAATGCCACCCAATCGCCTTGAAATCCCGGCGAGAAGAACAAGTAGAGCTTTACGTCACACGTTACGTCCCTCAACACCCCTCGGAATCCATCAAAGGTTTTGCCCAATCGCCGGCAAGTTTGGCAGCGGGCCGGCTGCAGGTCCGGCAGCGGATTTGCCGGCGTGGGCGGCGCAGACGAGCTCGACGACGGGCTTGCCGGCAGGTTCGGCGTCGGCCGCCAACCGCAGGTCGGCACAAAATCGGCCCCGCCCCACGTGGGACGGGGCCGAAGCGCGTCACGAGGCCGCTCGGCGCGGGGTCGAGGCTCCCCTACTCCGCATCCGGCGCCACGACCGGGTCGGCGTTCACGAGGTCCGAGCCGCGTCCGTAGCTCGGGCGCGCCGCCTCGTGCTGCATGGCAACGGCGAGCTCGCGCACGCGCGCGGCGGTGACGTTGTCGTAGCGGTGGCACGCGCACGCGTGGTCGGGAAGCACCTCGCGGAGCTTGGGCGCGGCCACGTCGCAGGCGCCCACCTTGGCGAAGCAGCGGCTCGCGAAGCGGCACCCGGCGGGCGGATCGATGGGACTCGGGACGTCGCCCTCGAGGATGATGCGGCGGCGCTGGAGCTTGGGGTCGGGGCTGGGGATAGCCGAGAGCAGCGCCTGCGTGTACGGGCAGAGGGGCTCGCTGTACAGGCTGTTCTTGGGGGCGATCTCCATGAGGCGGCCGAGGTACATGACGCCCACGCGGTCGGAGATGTGCTTCACCACGTTGAGGCCGTGCGCGATGAAGAGGTACGTGAGGCCGAACTGGTCCTTGAGGTCGTCGAGGAGGTTCAGCACCTGGGCCTGGATGGAGACGTCGAGGGCGGAGACCGGCTCGTCGCAGACGATGAGCTTGGGGTTCACCGCCAGGGCGCGCGCGATGCCCACGCGCTGGCGCTGTCCGCCGGAGAACTCGTGCGGGTAGCGGTTCTTCATGTAGGACGCCAGGCCCACGCACTCCAGGAGCTCGTCCACGCGCGCCTCGATCCTGTCCTCGGGCAGAAGCTTGTTGGTGCGGATGGGCTCGGCCACTATCTGCGCGATGGTCATGCGCGGGTTGAGGCTCGCGTAGGGGTCCTGGAAGATGAGCTGGATGTCGCTGCAGAGGCTGCGGCGCTCCTTGGTGGAGAGGGCCGTGATGTCGCGCCCCTCGAAGATGATCTTGCCGCTCGTGGGCTTGAGCAGCCCCACGAGCATCTTGCCGATGGTGGTCTTGCCGCAGCCGGACTCGCCCACCA
>CALUJT010000142.1 GCA_944321005.1 uncultured Atopobiaceae bacterium
CATGATCGGCCTCGCGGTGTTCACCGTGCCCTCGTTCGCGCGCATCATCAGAGGCGCGGTGCTCGAGGTGCGCGGCGAGCTCTACGTCGAGGTGGCCAAGTCCATCGGCTGCAGCAACGCGCGCACCATGTTCGTGCACGTGTTCCCCGGCACCATGCAGGCCCTCATCGTCAACTTCACGATGAACATCGGCGGCGCCATCCTCTCCGCGTCCTCGCTCTCGTTCCTGGGCTTCGGCGCGTCGGTCACCCAGGCCGAGTGGGGCGCCATCCTCTCCCAGGGCCGCAACTACCTGGCCATCGCCCCGCACCTGGTCCTCTTCCCGGGCCTCGTGATCTTCCTCACGGTGCTGGCGTTCAACCTCTTTGGTGACGGCCTGCGCGACACGCTCGACCCCAAGCTCAACTAAGGAGGTTCTCATGGCTGAAACACTGCTCGAGGTCAAGAACCTCAAGACCGAGTTCAAGCGCGGCAAGAAGGACTGGATCACGGCCGTCAACGGCGTCTCCTTCCAGGTGCGCGCCGGCGAGATCGTGGGCCTGGTGGGCGAGTCCGGCTGCGGCAAGTCCGTGACCTCGCTCTCCGTCATGCGCCTGCACTCCAAGCTCAACACCCGCCTCACGGGCGAGATCAACTTCGGCGGCAAGAGCATCCTCGACCTGTCCGAGGCCGAGATGCGTTCCATCCGCGGCAATGAGATCTCGATGATCTTCCAGGAGCCCATGAGCGCCCTCGACCCCATCATGCGCATCGAGAACCAGCTCACCGAGGCCATCTCGCTTCACAACAAGGGCCTCTCCAAGCAGGAGATCCACGAGCGCTGCGTGCGCTCCCTCAAGCTCGTGGGCATCCCCGAGCCCGAGATGACGCTGCGCAACTACCCGCACGAGCTCTCCGGCGGCATGTGCCAGCGCGTGATGATCGCCATGGCCATGGCCTGCGAGCCCAAGCTGCTCATCGCCGACGAGCCCACCACGGCCCTCGACGTGACCATCCAGGCGCAGATCCTCGCCCTCATGGAGGACATCCGCAACAAGCGCAACACGGGCATCCTGCTCATCACGCACGACCTCGGCGTCGTGGCGGAGACCTGCAGCCGCGTCATCGTCATGTACGCGGGCAACATCGTGGAGGAGGCCCCCGTCAAGGAGCTCTTCCGCAACCCGCAGCACCCCTACACCAAGGGCCTCATCGAGTCCGTGCCCAAGCTGGGCCGCCGCGTGCACCGTCTGCCGTCCATCCCCGGCTCGGTGCCCGACCTCTCGGTCATGCCCAAGGGCTGCCGCTTCGCGCCCCGCTGCAAGTACGCGCAGCCGTCGTGCGGCGAGAAGCTGCCCGAGCTCATCAAGGTGGGCGAGGACCACAAGTGCGCCTGCCCCTTCCACGAAAACGTTAGAAAGGGGGCCTAGGCATGGCAGCAACTGAGAACAAGCCCCTGCTCTCCGTGCGCAACCTCTCCAAGCAGTTCCCGGTGGGCAAGAGCTTCTTCGGTCGCCCCAACAAGTGGGTTCACGCCGTCAACAACGTGAGCTTTGACATCTACCCCGGCGAGACCTTCTCGCTCGTGGGCGAGTCCGGCTGCGGCAAGTCCACCACGAGCCGCCTCATCAACCGCCTCATCGCCCCGGACGAGGGCGAGATCATCTTCGAGGGCAAGGACATCGCGCACCTGCCCGAGAAGGAGGTCAGGCCGCTCCGCTCCGAGATGCAGATGGTCTTCCAGGACCCGTACGGCTCGCTCAACCCGCGCATGAAGGTCCAGGACATCATCGGCGAGCCCATGCTCATCCACACCAAGATGTCCCCCGGCGAGCGCCTCAAGCGCGTCCACGAGCTGCTGGGCGTCGTCGGCCTGTCGCCCGCCCACGGCGAGCGCTACCCGCACGAGTTCTCCGGCGGCCAGCGCCAGCGCATCGGCATCGCCCGCGCCCTCTCGGTGAACCCCAAGCTCATCATGGCCGACGAGCCGGTCTCGGCCCTCGACGTCTCCATCCAGGCGCAGGTCCTCAACCTCCTGCGCGACGTCCAGGAGGAGTACAACCTCACGTACCTCTTCATCTCCCACGACCTCGCCGTGGTGGAGATGATCTCCGACCGCATCGGCGTCATGTACCTCGGGCACATCATGGAGATCGCTCCCAACGAGGAGCTCTACTCCAACCCGCAGCACCCCTACACCCAGGCGTTGCTCTCCGCCGTTCCCGTGGCTGACCCGGAGATCGAGAAGAAGCACGTGCTCATCGAGGGCGACCTTCCCAGCCCCACCAACATCCCCAAGGGCTGCCCGTTCCACACGCGCTGCCCTCACGCCACCGAGAAGTGCAAGACCGAGGTGCCGCCGACCAAGGAGGTCAAGCCGGGCCACTTCGTGAACTGCCACTTCCCCGGCAACGCCCTCTAACTTGACAGGGGGACAGTCCCTTTGTCATGTTACGCGGGCCGTCGGACGCATCCGGCGGCCCGCTCTCTCGTGCCCGCCCTCGAGATCTCCCGCGCTCACCCCTCCGGCGCCGGCAGGCGGGTGTAGGGGAGCGACGCCCTCAGGAACGCCAGGTTCTTCTCGTAGTTGCGCGAGAACATGCAGCCAAAGAGGGAGTCGAGCACGTACTGGACGCCAACGTGGCTCGCGAACTGGGTGATGCGGTCCTGGAGGTCCTCGCGGTCGCTCACGGCCAGGTACGCGTCTAGGCCGGGGTTGCGCCGGTGGGCGGCGGGCGTGCCCACGAAGATCACGGGAACGCGGCGCTCCGCGAGCATGGGGACGAGGCGGCGCAGGTGAGGGTTGAGCCCGGAGTAGGAGATCATCACGGCAACGTCGTCGCCGCCCGAGGCGAGGACCTGGCGCACCTGACGTTCGTCGCGCTCGTGGCAGGTTACCTCGCGCCCCACGGAGAGCAGGCGCTCGCAGAGCATCTGCGCGGGAAAGAGGTTGTGTGACTGCGTGTAGATGCCTATGCGCCTCGCCTCGGCGAGAAGATCTGCGGCGCGCTCCAGCTCTGCCTCGTCCAGAAGCTCGCGCGTGTCTCGCAGCGTGGCCTCGTAGAGCGCCCGGATGTGCGTCGCGACGCTGCCCGCCTCCTCCACGGGAGAAAACGGGAAGTTGATGTCGACGGGCGTCGTCCCGGCCTCCGCCGCCGAGGCCCGCGCGAGCTCGACCTTGAGCTCCTTGTAGCCGGCGAGGCCCAGCTTTCGGCAGAAGCGATGGACCGTGGGGACGGACACGGACGCCGCCCGGGCGAGCTCCTTGATCGTGAGGTCCCGCAGCCGGTCTCCCAGCGCGAGGACGCTCTGGCCGAGCTGCTGCTCTGCCGGGGTGAGGCCGCGCGCCTCGCGTATGCGACGCCTGACGTCCATGACGCTCCGTTCTTCTCGCCGTGCGCTCTTCACGAGAAAAGATATCAGAAAGTGTCAGAAGAGCCCATCTTTACAGAACAAGCAGCGAAAAGAGCTATCCACTTGGCTGACACCAAGGCCGCGGACCCGCGTCTGCGCCATACTGTGGGCAGAGGCAGGGACGAGAAGAAAGGCGGCACATCATGGCGGTAACCTTCCCGAGGGGCTTCTTCTGGGGCGGCGCGACGGCGGCCAACCAGCTCGAGGGCGCATGGGACGTGGACGGGCGCGGCCCGTCCGTGGACGACCACTTCCTGGGCGGCTCCGTGGACGTTCCGCGCGAGATTACGGTCGAGATCGACCCGAACCGGTTCTACCCCAACCACGACGGCATCGACTTCTACCACCGCTACGAGGAGGACATCGCGCTCTTTGCCGAGATGGGCTTCAACATGTACCGCATGTCCATCGCCTGGAGCCGCATCTTCCCCACGGGCACGGAGGACGAGCCCAACGAGGCGGGCCTGGCGTTCTACGACCGCGTCTTCGACTGCTGCCGCGCGCACGGCATCGAGCCCCTGGTCACGCTCTCGCACTACGAGATGCCCTACGCGCTGGTGGAGAGGTACAACGGCTGGGAGAGCCGCGAGCTCATCGAGCTCTTCGAGCGCTACGCGAGGACCGTCCTCGACCGCTATCACGAGAAGGTGCGCTGGTGGCTCACGTTCAACGAGATCAATCTCGGGGCGTCGTCTGCCGGGGCGCTCTTTGAGACCTCGATGATTCGCGGCTTCGAGGGCCCGGCCTCGGCCGTGGAGCTCACGTCGCAGCAGTGCTACCAGGCGCTCCACCACCAGTTCGTGGCGAGCGGTCGCGTGGTGCGCTACGCCCACGAGCGCTATCCCGAGCTCAGGATGGGCAACATGGACTGCTTCATCCTCACCTACGCCGCCACGTGCGACCCGGCGGACGTGTGGGCCAACCAGGTGGAGATGGACCGCATGAACTGGTACTGCTCGGACGTGCAGGTGCGCGGCGAGTACCCGTACTACGCGCGGCGCTACTGGCGCGAGCACGACGTGGAGCTGCAGATGGAGCCGGGCGACCTTGAGGACATCGCCGCGGGCAAGATCGACTTCTACACCTTCAGCTACTACATGTCCAACACGGTGACCACGCACGGGGACGCCGAGGTCACGGGCGGCAACATGGTCTCCGGCGGCAAGAACCCCTATCTCGAGAGCACAGACTGGGGCTGGCAGGTGGACCCCACGGGCCTGCGCATCGCCCTCAACCAGATCTACGCTCGCTACCAGATTCCGATGATGGTGGTGGAGAACGGCATGGGCGCGCTTGACGAGGTGGTCGAGGAGAACGGCGAGAAGCGCGTGCACGACCAGTACCGAATCGACTACCTGAGGAAGCACGTGGCTGCCATGGGGGAGGCCATCGACGACGGCGTGGACCTCATCGGCTACACCTGGTGGGGCCCGATCGACCTGGTCTCGGCGGGCACCGGAGAGATGCGCAAGCGCTACGGCTTCATCTACGTGGACAAGCACGACGACGGCACGGGCACCTACGAGCGCATCCGCAAGGACAGCTTCTACGCGTACCAGGAGATCATCCGCACCAACGGCGTCTGTTAATCGGGGACGGGTTATTTCCGTCAGACGAAAGGGGACAGGTTTGCTTGTCAAACCTGTCCCCTTTCGTCTGACGGAAATAACCCGTCCCCGATTAACAGACGGCGTATTGTAAGCTTCCTGTAAGCTACGGCGAACGGTCGGCCTAGCACGGTTCTTCTCGCCCTTTCCTCGCGGCACTTTACGCTATCCTTATCAGTCGTTTACAAAGCTGTGACAATTGGCCTACATGCAGCGTGCACGGCCGGCAAAGGAAGCGAGTGCGCCCTTGATTAGCTTTGACCAGTTCCTCGGCGTCCTGTCGAGCAACCCCTTCTTGACCATCGTCATGCTCCTCGTCATGGGGACCATCTTCGTGAACGGTGCCACGGACGCCGCGAACGCCATCGCCGAGCCGGTCGGAACCCGCTCCATCGACGTGGACTCGGCAATCCTCATGTCCGTCGTCTGCAACTTCGTGGGTCTCGTGGCGATGTCGTTCATCTCCACGGCCGTCGCGGACACCATCTCCGGCATGGTGGACTTTGGCGGGGACACGCACGCCGCGCTCATAGCCCTTGCCGCCGCCACGGTGGGCATCGTGGCCTGGGGCGTGGGGGCATGGCTCTTTGGCATCCCCACCTCGGAGAGCCACGCGCTCATCGCCGGCCTCACGGGCGCCGCGCTCGCGGTCTCCGGCGGCCTCGACGGCGTCAACATGGGCGAGTGGATCAAGGTCGTCTACGGACTCGTGCTCTCCACCGTCCTGGGCTTCATCGCCGGCTGGGTCATCTCCAGGATCATCCCCATCGCCTGCAAGAACGCCGACCGCCGCACGGCCAATAACTTCTTCGGCCGCATGCAGGTGCTCGGCGCCGCGGGCGTGGCCCTCATGCACGGCGCACAGGACGGCCAGAAGTTCATGTCCACCGCCATGCTCGCCATCGCGCTCTCGCTCAACCTGACGGTGGGGGAGATGGGCGGGTTCCCGCTCTGGATCATGGTAATGTGCGCCGCCGTTATGGCCATCGGCACCGCCGTGGGCGGCAAGAAGATCATCAAGAAGGTGGGCATGGAGATGGTGCGCCTGGACAAGTACCAGGGCTTCGCCGCCTCCGTCTCGGCCACGGCGAGCCTGCTCATCGCCACGCTGACGGGCCTGCCCGTCTCCACCACGCACACCAAGACCGCCGCCATCATGGGCGCCGGCGCCGCCAAGGACCCCAAGTCCGTCAACTGGGGCGTCGCCAAGGAGATGGTCCTCACCTG
>CALUJT010000143.1 GCA_944321005.1 uncultured Atopobiaceae bacterium
GCCGACGCGGTGGGAGACGGCCTTGACGGGGCGCTCGCCGCCGCGGGGGACGCGGGGCGCGACGCCTCCGGGACGCTGGACGGGACGCGAGGCGGGCTCGAGGAGACGGCCTCCGCCCTCGAGGGGGCGGCCGGACGGCTGCGCGGCCTCGAGGGCAGGCTCGCCGCGGCGCTGGAGAGCGGCAGCGCCGACCAGGTGCGCGCCGTGCTCTCGGCGGGGCCCGAGGCGCTCGCCTCCTTCGTGGCCGCGCCCGTGAGGGTGGAGCGGACGGCGGTCTTCCCCGTGGAGAACAACGGCTCTGCGATGACGCCCTTCTACACCACGCTCGCCATCTGGATCGGCGGGGTGGTGCTCGCCGCGCTCGTGCGGGCCACGCCCTCCGAGGCCGCCCTCGCCGAGACGGGCTGCTCGTGGCGGCAGGCCTACCTGGGCAGGCTCGCCCTCTTCTGCGCCGTGGGCGTGTGCCAGGCGGCCCTCATCGCCGGGGGCGACCTCCTGTACCTCGGCGTGCAGTGCGAGCACCCGTGGCTCTTCGTCCTCGCGTGCTGCGTCACGTCCGCGGCCTACGTGAACGTGATCTTCTCGCTCTCCGCCTCGTTCGGGGACGTGGGCAAGGCCGTGGCCGTGGTGCTCATGGTGGTTCAGGTGGCGGGCTCGGGCGGGACCTTCCCTCCCCAGATGCTGCCCGCCCCCTTCCAGGCGGCGTACCAGTGGCTGCCCTTCGTCCACAGCGAGGGCGCTCTGCGGGCGGCGATGTTTGGCGTCTGGGACGCCGACATCTGGCGCGAGCTTGCCGTTCTTCTCGCCTACCTGGGCGCGGCGCTGGCGCTGGGACTTGCCCTGCGCCGCCCCACGGCGCGCGCGGGCACGTGGTTCGAGCGACGCCTGGAGGCCACGCGCGTGATGTGACGGCCGGCAAGACGACCGCTGCCCCCTCGCCCCCGCGCTATACTGGTTGCGCATGTGACGAGAAGGACCACCGAGAGGAACCCCATGTCAGACACCCCCGTGCGCGTGCGCTTTGCGCCCTCCCCCACCGGCAAGCTCCACGTGGGCGGCGCGCGCACCGCGATCTACAACTGGGCCTTCGCCCGCGCCAACCACGGCACCTTCATCCTGCGCATCGACGACACCGACCCCGAGCGCTCCACCGAGGAGAACACCCAGATCATCCTGCGCGCCATGCGCTGGCTGGGGCTTGACTGGGACGAGGGCCCGGAGGTGGGCGGCGACTTTGGCCCCTACAAGCAGACCGAGCGCGCCCAGCTCTACCGCGACGCCGCCCAGCGCCTGTGGGACGAGGGGAAGGCGTACCCGTGCTTCTGCACGCCCGAGCAGCTCGCCGCGGACCGCGAGGCCGCCCAGGCCCGCAAGGACCCCTTCCAGGGCTACCAGCGCCGCTGCCGCGACCTCGACCCCGCCGAGGCCCGCGCGCGCATAGACGCCGGCGAGCCCTACGTCCTGCGCATCAAGGTGCCCGAGGACCGCGGCGACGTGGTGGTGCGCGACGCCGTCCACGGCGACGTGACCTTTGCCGCGCGCGAGCTCGACGACTTCGTCATCCAGCGCACGGACGGCACGCCCACCTACAACTTCGCCACCGTGGTCGACGACGCGATGATGGGCATCACCCACGTCATCCGCGGCGACGACCACCTCTCCAACACCCCGCGCCAGGTCATCGTCTACGAGGCCCTGGGCGCACCGGTGCCCACCTTCGCGCACATCTCCATGATCCTGGGCGCGGACGGCAAGAAGCTCTCCAAGCGCCACGGCGCCACCAACGTGGAGGAGTACCGCGACGCGGGCTACCTCTCGGACGCCTTCGTGAACTACCTGGCGCTCCTGGGCTGGTCGCTCGACGGCGAGACCACCATCATCCCGCGCGACGTGCTCGCCCGCGAGTTCTCGCTCGACCACGTGTCCAAGAACCCGGCCACCTTCGACCCCAAGAAGCTCGACTGGATCCAGGCCGAGTACATCCGCTCCATGACGGACGCCGAGTTCGCTGACCAGGTCATGCTGCCCGAGCTCCACGAGGCCGGCCTCGTGGGCGACGGCTTTGAGGCGGACGAGGCCTGGGTGGACGCGCTGGCGGCCATCGTGAAGCCGCGCACCAAGTTCCCGGCGGACGTGGTCACGGTCGCCGCGCCCGTCTTCGCCACGGCCGAGACGCTGGCGTATGACGAGAAGAGCGTGGCCAAGGGGCTCGCCAAGGAGGGCATGGGCGCCGTGCTGGACGCCGCGCGCGAGGCGCTCGTGGGGCTCGACGCCTGGGAGCCCGCCGCGATCGACGCCGCGCTCGAGGCGCTGCCCGAGGCGCTCGACGTGAAGAAGCGCCTGGTGTTCCAGGCCGTGCGCGTGGCCGTGTGCGGCAACATGGTGTCTCCGCCGCTGGGCGAGACCATGGCGCTCGTGGGCCGCGAGGACTGCCTGGCGCGCATCGACCGCGCGCGTGCCCTGGCGCTGTAGGCGGCGCGGCCACGGCCCCTCCACGTTCGGGCGGGTCCCGGACGACCTCCCACGCGGGGGCGTCCGGGGCCCGCCCGCTCTTCTCGCCGGAACGCGCAGCTGGGGATTTTGGAAATCCGGAGCTACGCGTGCGGGGAGAGCCCGGAGAGCACGCGCAGCTCGGCATTATGCGTCCTCGGAACCAGAAATCCCGACCTGCGCGTCCTTCTCGGCATGCGCAGGTCGGGATTACCAGAAAAGCGGGATTGCGCGTGGGGCGCCGGCGGCGAGAAGAACTACTGCTCGGTGCCCTCGCCCGCGGTCACGGCGTCGTCCGCGCAGGTGACCGCCGCGCCGATCATGGCGGCGAGGCCCGCCACCATCATCTCCACGCTCATGGACGCGGTTCCCTCCCCCATGGAGACGGCCTGCTCGGTGGCGTAGGGCACGTGCACGAAGCCGCCGCGGACACCGGGATGGCGCGTGGCGAGGCAGTGCAGCAGCTCGTAGAGGACCTCGTTGCAGCAGAACGTGCCGGCGGTGTAGGAGACGGCGGCCGGAACGCCCGCGGCGCGCGCGGCGTCCACCATGGCAAAGACCGGCAGCGTGGCGAAGTAGGCGTCCGGGCCGTCCGGCTCGAGACGGCCGACGGGCTGGTTGCCCTCGTTGTCCGGGATGCGCGCGTTGGCGTAGTTGATGCCCACGAACTCGGGCGTGATGTGGCTGCGCCCGCCGGCCTGGCCCACGCAGAGCACGAGGTCGGGCCGCTCGGCTTCGATGGCGGCCTCGACGGCGGCGGCGTCCTTGCCAAAGACCACCGGAATCTGCGCGGTCACCACCTCGGCGCCCTCGATCGTGGCGGGCAGGCGGCGCACCGCCTCGAGCGCGGGGTTGATGGTCGCGCCGCCAAAGGGCTCGAATCCCGTTACCAGCACCTTCATGAGAATCGCTTCCTCTCTGGGGCGCCCCGCGGGGCGCCGCCGGCTACAGGCCGAAGACGATCATGTAGACGATCTGCGCCGCGAGCATGAACGGCGCGATCGGCACCTGCTTCTTGATGACGCCGTAGGAGTCCTTCATCTCCAGGATCGCCACCGGCACGATGTTGAAGTTCGCGGCCATCGGCGTCATGAGCGTGCCGCAGAAGCCGCAGGTCAGCGCCACCGAGCCGATGAGCGCGGGGTCGGCGCCGAGCGACAGCACGAACGGCGCTCCGATGCCCACCGTCATCACCGTGATGGCGCCGTAGGCGTTGCCCATCACCATCGTGAAGACCGCCATGCCGATGGCGTAGACGACCACGCCCACAACGGCGTTGCCCTGCGGGATCACGCCCGAGACCAGACCGGAGATCACGTCGCCCACGCCCGCGGCCGTGAAGATCGCGCCCAGCGCGGCGAGAAGGACCGGCAGCATGGAGAGCGGGCCCACGGTGTCGAGCATGCGGCGGGTGTCGTCGAGGAAGACGCGCGGGGTGTTCCTGCGCGAGAAGGCCATGAGCAGCACGCCGCCCACGACCACGCCGAAGGTGAGGCCCACGAGCGAGCTGATGTTGGTGAACAGGGCGAAGACCAGCGCCATCACGCCCAGGGACAGGGCCGGCACGAAGAGCTTCATGCCGATCTTCTCGTAGTTGGACTGCATCTCCTCGGCCGTGGGCTCGCCGCCCACGCCGCGGCCGACCTGCCTGAGGATCGGCGGGATGACCATCAGCACCACGAGCACGCCCGCCACGGTGGACGGGACCCAGCGGCCCACGATGAACAGGACGCCGAGCACGCACCAGAAGAAGGCGGTGCCCAGGCGCTTCTCGTTGGTCTGGTCAAGGGCGTTGCGCACGCCGGCGTAGAACGCGATGAGGCCGATGAGGATGTAGACGACCTCGAGGAGCTTGTCGGAGAGCGTCACGTCGGCGCTCTGGAAGAACTGGAGGAACTCCGTCATCGGGCGTCACCGCCCTTCTCGGCCCGCGCGTCCTTCTCGGCGGCAGCGTCGGCGGAGGCGTCGGCGCGCCCGCGGCGCCTCATGAGGCGACGGTCGATGATGTTGTAGTAGACGATCGCCGCGAGCATGGCGAGCACGGCCACCGGGATCTGAACCGCGGCGAGGTCGGCGAGGCTCACGTCATAGCCCAGGCCCGCGAGCGTGCCCTGCACGAGCAGGCCGCCCGAGCCGCCGATGAACAGCACCTGGCCGAAGAACCACGCGACGTTGTCGATGCCGGCGGAGACGCCCTTGAGCTCCTCGAGGTGCTTCTCGTCGATCTTCTTGCCGTCGCGCTCGACCGCGGCCTGCTCCATGGGCATGACGACCGGGCGGATGAAGCCCGCGACGCCGCCGAAGTTGACGTTGAACGCGGCAAAGAGCACGCGCACGACGCCGTAGGCCGAAACGATCATGCCGGCGGACGCGTTCTTGAGCTTGCGGATGAGTGCCGCGGCGGCCTGGCGCAGGCCGCTGCGCTCGAGGGTGCCCGTGATCACGAACGTCATGATGAAGATGCACATGCTTCGGTTGGAGACGAAGCTCTCGCCGAGGGTGTCCAGGAACGCCACCGGGTCCATGCCGCCCACCACGGCGGTCGCGACGGCGGCCACCATGATGATGAGGATGGAGTCGAGCTTGAGCGCGAAGCCCGCCACGACGATGACGATTCCCAGGAGCTTGAGCAGCTCTGTGGGATCCATCGGGGTCCTCCTTGTGATTCGGTTGATACGACGTGGGTATCATACCCCCTCGCAGCTGCTAAGCTATCTGCGATGAGAGCGGACGGCCGAGAAGAGCTGGCCGCCGCGACGACGCGGGAGGAGCCCCATGGCAGCCAAGCCCCAGACCCTTGCCACCACCTCTGCCTTCGAGGTGCTGGGCCCCGTCATGGTGGGCCCGTCGTCCTCGCACACCGCAGGGGCGCTCCGCTGCGCGCGCGTGGCGGCGTCGCTCCTGGAGGGGCGCATCGTGCGCGTGCGCTTCTCGCTCTGGAACTCCTTCGCCCACACCTATCGCGGCCACGGCACGGACCGGGCGCTCGTGGCGGGCATCCTCGGGCTGGACACGGACGACGAGCGCATCCGCGACGCCTTCGACCTCGCGCGCGCGGCGGGGCTGGAGTTCGAGTTCGCCGAGGCGGGCGACGACACCTCCGTCCACCCCAACACCGTGGACATAGACATGGAGAGCGAGAGCGGGCAGCGCTGCCAGGTGCGCGGCGAGAGCCTCGGGGGCGGCAAGATGCGCATCAGCCGCATCGACGGCGTGGGCGTGGACATCACCGGCGCCTACGCCACCCTCTTCGTGGCGCACCGCGACGCCCCCGGCATCCTGGCCTCGCTCACGCACCTGCTGGCCATGGCGGACGTCAACATCGCCTTCTGCCGCACGTACCGCACCGAGCAGGGCGGCCGGGCCTACTCCGTCTTCGAGACGGACGGCGCGCCCGACGACTCCGTCCTGCCCATGATCCGCCGCATCCGCGACGTAGGCTTCGCGACCTTCATCTCCGTGCCGGGGTCCGCCTCCGCGGTCTCCCCCGGCGTCACCGCGGCCGAGCTCTTCGACGACGGCGCCCAGCTGCTGGACGCCTGCGCCGAGCGCGACCTTTCCATCGGCGGCGTCATGGAGCTGCGCGAGCGCGGGCTCTCCGGCGCCGGGCGCGCCCGCGAGGCCATGCGCCGCGTGATCGAGGTCATGCGCGAGGAGACGAGCGCGCCCATAGCGGCGCCGGCGCGCTCGCTGGGCGGCTTCATC
>CALUJT010000144.1 GCA_944321005.1 uncultured Atopobiaceae bacterium
AGGGGTCGGGCCGATGGAACACGAACCTCGTGCCCACGGGGACGCGCTCGTACTCGAACGTGATGCCGGCCTCCGCGACGGACGCGGCGACTCGAACGTGCTGCCTTCTTCCTTCGGCGAGATGCCCGCTGCGGAGGCGTCGCAGAGAAGAGCCGGAGAGATTGGGCGACCCCTCTGGACGCGGTCAAGGGCGGGGACGCCCCGAGCGGCGGCTCGCCGTTCCGCATGGGTGGCCTCACCCACGGCGTCCACGCCTGGCGCCCCGTCGGCCTGCCCGGGTGTCTCCCTTCAAGAAGAGGCGGGCACGCCCTACGAAGAGGCTATCCGTCCTATGAGCTCGTTGGCCCAGTCGACCGCCTCGTCGACGGTCGGAAGCACCGTTCCGAGGGCCTGGGACTCGTAGAGCCCGTCCCATCCTTCTTGCTTTCTCACCTCGCTCGGCCAGGGCTGGAGCGCCCGGTAGGCGAACAGCCTCTCGCAGGTCCGGCGGACGAGCGGATAGTCCACGTCCCCGCGAGCAACGATCACCTGCAGGTCGATGAGGTCGTGCGCGCGCATGCTGCCGGGCCCCGTGACCCCGTGCAGCTTCTGCGCGATCTGGTGGTGCAGGGGCATGACCGGGACGGGCCCCAGTTCGGGGAAGCCCATCGAGTGGAGCAGCCCCGACGCCTCGGCGGGGACGATCATGTCCGGCCCCTCCGCATCACCCACCTCGTCGTGGCCCAGCTCAAGCTCGACCGTGCACCAAGGCTTGCCCCTGTAGGAGAGCTTGACCTCAAACGGCTGCATCACGTACCGCGGAGGGACGCCCCTCGGGCTGGCCGGCTCCCTGCGCACCACGCGGCCGGAGAAGCCCTCCCACCCCTCCGCGAGGGACTCCTCGAGATCCTCGACGAAGCTGTCGAGCGCGCCTTCCCTCGCCGCGTCGAGGTCGCTCGTCGCCCTCGTCGCGGAGTCGCCGAAGCGCAGCTTGAGCGCGGACCCTCCCTTCACGGCCCCGTTCGGCAGGAGCTGGCCGACGATGGCGTTGGCCATGAGGGAGCGCTTCGCAACGAATCCCTCGTCGCCGCCCCCGAGCCTCCTGATCGCCTCGTTCAGCCTCCTCGCGTTGATCGGCCTAGGATCGCCCATGCTCGGGCCCCTCCATCTCTCGCATCTGCCGGGCGGTGAGGTATCCGAGGTCCCGGGCGCGTCGCGCGGCCGCCGCCAGCCTGTCCGGCATCATGGATCCCTGGCAGCTCCGCAGGGCCTCGGCGACGGTCTGGCTCGGTATGCCGTCGTAGCTCCCGCTCGCACTCGCGCCCGGCGCAAACACGACGCGAACCGTCTCCGGCATGCGCCTCCTGACCCTCCTGGGGGAGGCGACGAAGATGCGCGAGAGGTTGGTGGGGGCGAGGCCGAGCAGCGCGAGGACCGACTCCCCATAGAGGTACGCGTCCCCGCCCGCCCTGGCGACCGCCACCGCGTAAGCGTCCGAGTCGCTGGGGACGTAGCGGCTGACCCGATAGAGCCCCCTCGAGAGGTTCTCCAGCCTGCCACGGGCGGCGAGCTTGGGCAGCTCGGCCGGGGGGACGCCCAGCTCCCTCGCGTCGTCTGTGGAGACGAGGTAGTGGTTGTCCATCGCGAAGTCCAGTATGCGGTCGTAGTAGCTCATGGCAGAACAATACCATTTTCGGTATTGTTCTGCCAGCCTCCCCTCCATGGAGACTGTCACCCCGACGATATGCCGTCCCGTCGCGGGGGGCTGGCGCCGGACGCGGCGGCTCCGGGACCGCTGAGCCCGTCCCCTCTTATGTGATGAATTTGGCAACGTTTATGTACGCGTTTCATGTACGCTTCCTGGGAGACACGAGGGAAGGGGGCGCCCGCATGGCGCTCACGGCGAGCTTCTCCGAGGTCAGGCGCGACCTCACCAGGGTGACGGACCTCGTCATGGAGGAGGGGGTCGAGGTCACCGTGTTCAAGCGCAACAGGCCGGCCTTCAAGATCGTGCCCGTCGCCGACCCCCAGGAGAGGTACCTGTCCGAGGCGGCGGCCGACGAGGAGTACTTCGACGTCTTCGAGGCCCTGGCGCGATGAGGCGCGCGGAGGTCGCCCCCGTCTCGAGGGAGACCGCCGCGGCGACCCGCGACATGCAGGTCGCCCGTCACGGCGGGGTGCCGGGGGTCAGGGACGAGGGGCTGCTCGACGCGGCGATCGCCCAGCCCTGGCAGGGGCTCGGGGGCGCCGAGGCCCACCCCGCGCTCGAGGGGAGGGCGGCGCGGCCGGCGTACGAGGTGGTGACGCAGCACCCCTTCGCCGACGGCAACAAGAGGACGGGCGCCGCGCTGCTCGTCGCCGTGCCGGGGGCGAACGGCGCGAGGTTCAAGCCGCGCGCCGCGGACCTGCTCGCAGCCGTCATGGGCGTCGCCTCCGGGGAGCTCGGCTACGACGGACTCCTCGCCTTCGTGAGGCGCGATGCCGGGACGGCGCGCTAGGCGTTATGCGCCAATAGGTTGCTTGCGCTGACGATGCGCGACATGGGCGGCGGGCCGAGCCCGTGGGGGTCCCGCGCCCCGGCGGCTCCGCCCCGAGGGGCGCCGGCAGCACCCCCGTGCATGGCGCACCGCGCTCGGCGGCCCGTCGCGCGACGGGCCGCCGAACCCGAAAGCCCGAAGCCGCCGAACCCGAAAGCATGGCCGAGCCGGGCCGGAAGGCGAGACGCCGCCGGCCTGCCCCCGCGCTCGAGTCCGGGGGCGACGGACGGGCGCGAGCTCGCCCCTCTCCGCAGGGCCTGCGCGCGGCGAGCCCTACCCCAGCCCGAGCTCCGAGGCGTAGTCGGAGCGCGCGAACAGGAGGCGCGCGACGGTGACGACCCTCTCCGGCTCCTCCTCGACCCAGTAGGAGGCGAGGCGGCTCCCCACCGGGAGGGCGCGGAAGTCGTGCGCGAGCGGGCGCAGCGGCACGTAGACCCTCCTCCCGTGCGGCATGGAGGAGAGGGACGGGACGGCGGAGCCGAACTCGTCGACGAGCCTGCCGGCGGCCTCGGGGCCGCCGGGGCCGCGGGAATGCGGCGCACCGCGTCGAGGAGGTCCCGGCGGGCGACGGGAAGCGCCCTTATCCGGTACACGGCGCTATCCCGCCGCGGCGGCCAGCGCCTCCGCGCGGGCGGAGGCGAGCACGTCGTCGAGCGAGGGCCTCTCGCCCGTGAGGGCGGCCTCCCGCTCGGCCTCCCTCAGCGCCGCGAGCACCTCGGAGTCGAGGCTGGGGCGCTCGAGGGACTCCGTGCCCGGGACGACCACGTCGCCCCTCCCGTTGCGGGTCGGGATGACGGGCCTCCCGCTCCCACGCGCGTCGGGGGATGTCTCGGCGAACCCGTCGCGCGGGTCGCCCGCCGGCCTCTGCCTCACGGCCTGCATCTCTCTCCCTCCGTCCGCTGTCACGACCATGGTAGCGGACGGGCCCGGCCGCCGGGGGGCGGGCTCGGTGAGGGACGGGTACGAAGGAGGTGCGAAGGAGGTGCGAAGGAGGTGCGAAGCAGCCCCGTGCCCCGGCTCGCCCCCGGCCCCGCATGGGGCGCGAAAGGACGAGAACCCGGACCACTCGGAAGCGTCGTCACCGAGCGCCGGGGGAAGGCGAGCGCGATGCGCCCGGAGGTGCGAAGGAGGTGCGAAAGAGGTGCGAAACGCCCTACGCGATCGTGTAGTACTGCCTAGGGTCGTTCGTCGAGGTCCCGTGCCAGTCGAGCACGCCCCTCCCCTCGGGGCCGAGCCCCTTCAGCACGCTGGAGGCGGAGCGTCGCGTCCTGCCGATGCGCTCGGCGAGCTCCGAGGCCGTCACCCTTCCCCTGGCGAAGGCGATCTGGACGGCCGCGAGCTCGTACTCCCCCAGGTCCGACAGGACCCGGGAGGGGACCCGGTCCTCGAGTGCGTCCCGCTGGCGCAGCGTTCTGGCAACGATGTTGTTCTCGAGCGTGAGCTGAACCTTGGACCCGCCGGGCTCGCTGAAGGTCGGGTCGTTGAGCAGGAGCTTTTGCATCTCGGTGTAGATGCGCTTCACGCCCTCGTTGAGCTCCCGGACCCAGCCGAACTCCACGAGGGTGCGCGCGATCCTGGGGTTCCTCGAGTAGCGCGTCTCGCGCATGTTGTCGAGCGTGACCGTGTTGGGGAGCCTGCCCGGGCTCATGATCTCGAGCCTGTCGTCGTACATCGACACGCGGACGTAGTCCCCCGCGTAGGCGTAGTCGCGGTGGGTGACGGCGTTGACCAGGCCCTCGAACCAAGCGAACTCGGGGTACTCCGGCACGGTCTGGAACCTGCCGTCGCCCCCGAGGAACTGGAACTCCCTCAGCATCCCGGAGATGAGGGAGAAGGCCCCGTCGACGACCTTGGGGATGGGCCCGTCGAGCGTGACGTCCTTGGTCGTGTTCAGCCGCTCGCCCGTCTCCATCTTGGTCCCGTCGAAGCGGAGCACGCGCACGCGCGCCTGCGGGAGGAAGGCCGCCGGGCACTCGCCGAAGAGCAGGAGACCCGCCACGGTGAGGCGCCCGTCGCGCATGAAGCGCCTCGCGCGGAGGACCCGCTCGTCGGGGGCGTCCGTGCCGAGGATCTCCTTGTAGCGGGCGAGGACCTCGCGGTCCACGTCCCCGATCCCGGAGTCCTCGACGAGCTCGTCCTCGAAGACGCGCTGGTTCTTGTCGTACTCGAGCGCGCGAATCTGCTCGTACCCCAGCTCGCGGCTCTTGTCCCCCTGGCGCAGGAACACGGCGCCGTCCTTGCGGCGCGCGATGACGCGGTCAGCGGACGGCTCGACGTCGATGACGAGGACGAAGTCGTCCCGCCCGGCGGAGCTGACCACCGGAAGGCGCCGGCAGGACACGTCGGGGGCGGGAGTGCACTCGGTGATGGCGCACTGCTCGAAGAGCTCCGGCTCGCGGGCGCCCTGGCGCCCGAACCCCGTGACCTCGCCGCCGTCCTCTATGCCCACGACGATCTTCCCGCCCGCCGCGTTCGCCATGGCCGACAGGTGCCTGGCCAGGTCCTCGGGCCTAATCCTCGCGCTCTTCCGGTCGAAGTAGTGGTTCTCCCTCGTTGAGGAGAGGGCGTCGATGTCGTTGGTCGTGACTGGGCTCTGCATCCGGGTCTCCTCCAGGAGGTCAGGTTTCCTCGGCCGGTGGCCTGCGTCCCATGATACGCCGCCCCCTTCCCACTTGAGAGGAGACAACGCATGACAGCTTGCAGGAACAAGGCCAGGGGCGCGGTCGTCGCCGCCCTCGCCGGCGCGCTGACGCTGGGCGCCGCGCCGGTCATGGCGCTGGCGGTCGACGGCGCGGGCCTGATGGCGGCGTCCGATGCCGACGCCTTCAACGCCGGCACCGTCGCCAGCTACACCATCGGCAACAAGAAGGTCAGCGGCAACGAGGCCGTCACGGTCAAGAAGAGCGACCTCGCCGAGTACGCGAAGGACAACAGCTTCATCAAGATCACCTCCGTCACCCTCGACGGGGAGGACGCCGAGACTCGCGACGTCGAGAAGAACACGATGTACTTCAAGGAGACGGCGAGGAAGGACGGCGGCAACCGCCAGATCGACGGAAAGTGGTACGAGTACGTCTGCCAGTCTTCCGCGTTCGGCACTAATGTCGCTGAGTTCACGACGGGCGACTACATCGCGGTCGTCTACGAGGGCGATATCAACACCGACACGACCAACTACGACGCCCCCTCGGTCGCCTTCACCATCACCTCCGACTCCCTCGAGGGCGCCAAGCTCATGAAGGACCTCGGCGACGGCGAGTACACCGACCAGATCACCTACGAGTACGGCCAGCTGTGGAGCAGCCTCAAGGTCGTCCTCGACGGCGAGCCCCTCGACGCCGACGATGCCAACTTCGCTGTCTACGCCAAGAACGACGTCACCGGCGACCTCGTCGGCGGCGGCATCCAGCCCGGCACCTACGAGGTCGTCATCACCGGCCTCGGCGACTACGACAAGCAGGAGGTCAAGTACGACCTGACCGTCGGCAAGCTCGACCTCTCCACGCTCGACCTCTACGTCGAGGACGTCACGCTCGGCGACAGCGCCCCCGGCGTCGGCGCGATCCAGGGCGACGACGTCGCGAAGCTTGGCAAGTACCTCTCGAGCGAAACGCTTTTAAACCACTTTGGAGATGGGGGTCACGCCGCGGCGCGCCTCCTCTCCCAGTAGC
>CALUJT010000145.1 GCA_944321005.1 uncultured Atopobiaceae bacterium
GGACCTCGCCCGCTGCCTCGGCGGCGGGCTCAGGCCCTCTGACGTGATACTCACCTCCGGCGGCACCGAGTCCAACAACCTCGCCGTCATCGGGATCGCGGAGGGCGCCCGCGCCCGGAGCTCCCGCCGCTCCACCGTGGTGCTCTCCGCCATCGAGCACGACTCCGTCCTCGACCTCGCGCCCGCCCTCAGGGGGCGCGGCTTCGAGGTGAGGCTCGCGCGGCCCGACGCCGCCGGCGTGGTGCGCCCCGAGGAGCTCGAGTCTCTTCTCGACGACACGTGCGCCCTCGTCTCGGTGATGTACGCCAACAACGAGACCGGCGCCGTCCAGCCCGTGCCCGAGCTCGCGCGAGCCGCGCACCGCGCGGGCGCCCTCTTCCACACGGACGCCGTCCAGGCCTTCGGGCACGTCCCGCTCGACCTCGCGGACGTGGACGCCGCGAGCGTGGCCGCGCACACGCTGGGCGGCCCCGTGGGCGTGGGCGCGCTCGCCGTGCGCGGACGCGTGCCGGTGCGCCCCCTCGCGCTGGGCGGCGGGCAGGAGCGCGGGCTCAGGGCGGGGACCCAGGACGTCCGCGGCGCGCTGGCCTTCGCCGCCGTCGCGCGCGCCCTCTGCGCCGGGCTCGAGCCCACGCGCGCCGAGGTGTCTGACCGAGCGCGCGCGCTCCTCGCGCGCGTCAGCGCCCCGGGCTCGGGCGTCGCGCCCACGCTCGCGGACGACGCCGCGGACAGGCTCCCCGGCATCGTGAGCCTGCTCGTCGACGGCCTAGACTCCGAGACGCTCGTGCTCGCGCTCGACCAGGAGGGCTTCGAGGTGTCGGCGGCCTCCGCCTGCTCCTCCGGCTCCCTCGACGCGAGCCACGTGCTCACCGCCATGGGGATACCGCGTGACAGGGCGCTCGGGTCGCTGCGCGTCTCGTTCGACGAGCGCGTGCCGCGGGCCGACCTCGACCGCTTTGCCGACGCGCTACTTAGGATCGTCGCCGACCGCGCGGGTGCGCGACGGCGCTGACAGGAGACAAGAGACATGACAGAAGCCACCGCCCTCCTTTCCCTGCAGGACCTGGACATCCGCCTGCTCAAGTGCGCCTCCACCCTCGCCGCCATGCCGCAGCGGGCGCGCCTCAGGACCATCGACCTCGCCCGCAAGAAGGTGTCCTCCGAGCTCACGCGCATCGTGGGCCAGCGCAAGGACGCCGAGCTCGAGATCGCCGACATCCGCGAGAACCTCGCGCACTACCACGCCAAGACCGCCGAGGTCCAGGCCGCGGCGGACGAGGGCCAGCACACCCACCGCGAGATCCGCGACTTCGAGCAGCAGCTGACCTCACTCGCCAAGCGCATCGAGAAGTGCGAGTTCGCCCTCGGTCCCGCGCAGGAGCGCCTCGGGCGCCTCGCCCGCGCGGAGCGCAACGCCCGCCTCACGGCCGAGCGCCTCGACTCCGAGCGCGACGCTACCCAGGCCTTGCTCGACGCCGACTCCAAGTCCCTCCGCGCGGAGATCATCGACCTCACGCACCGGCGCGAGCGCGCGGCCGCGCAGGTCTCCGAGGCGCACCTCGCCGCCTACGAGGTCGCCCGCAAGCGCTTCAAGGGCCTCGCCGTGGAGCGCCTGACGGGCAACGTGCCCTCCGTGTGCCGCGTGAGGCTCCAGCCGAGCTCCTTCCACGACCTCGCCCACGGGGACGAGATCACGGAGTGCCCGTACTGCCACCGCATCCTCATCACGTCCGAGGAGGTCGAGGGGGAGTGACCGAGAAGAACGAGCGTGCCGCGCACGTCCTTCTCGCCGTGTGCGGGGGCATCGCCGCCTACAAGGCCTGCGAGGTCCTGCGCGGCCTCCAGAAGGCCGGCTGCGACGTGCGCGTGACCATGACCGAGGACGCCACGCGCTTCGTGGGTGCGACGACCTTCGAGGCGCTCTCCGGCGCACCCGTTGCCACGTCCCTCTACGGGCACCCCGGCACGCCCATCCCGCACGTCGAGCTCGCGCGCTGGGCGGACGCCGCCGTGGTGGTCCCCGCCACCGCAAACGTCCTGGCCAAGATGGCGCACGGCATCGCCGACGACTGCCTCTCGACCACGCTCCTTGCCTGCTGGGGCTGCTGCCCCGTGCTGGTGGCCCCCGGCATGAACGTGCACATGTGGCAGAGCCCCGCGACCCTTGCCAACGTGGCGACGCTCTGCGAGCGCGGCGTCTGGGTGATAGGCCCGGACTCCGGTCACCTCGCCTGCGGCGAGGACGACACGGGCAAGCTCGCGGCCGTGGACGAGATCGTGGCCGTGACCGTTGCCGCCCTGCACCGGGACTTCCGCGAGCGGCCCCTGGTCCACGACCTCGCCGGCCGCGAGATCGTGATCACCGCCGGCCCCACGCACGAGGCCATCGACCCCGTGCGCTACATCGCCAACGCCTCCACCGGCAAGATGGGCTTTGCCCTCGCGCAGGTGGCGCGCGCCCGCGGTGCGATCGTGCGCCTCGTGGCGGGCCCGTGCTCGCTGGCCACGCCGTCCGGCACGCTGCGGACGGACGTGACCTCCGCGGCGGAGATGCACCTCGTGGCGACCAGGGCCTTCGAGCACGCCGACGCCGCGATCTGCTGTGCCGCCGTGGCAGACTACACGCCCGTCGCGCCCGCGGACCACAAGCTCAAGAAGGCCGCGGAGCACCTTGACGCCATCGAGCTCACGGAGACGAAGGACATCCTCGCGGACCTCTGCGCTCGAAAGGGGGAGCGCGTGGTCGTGGGCTTTGCCGCCGAGACGAACGACCTTCTCGCCCACGCCTCGGAGAAGCTCCGTCGCAAGGGCGCCGACCTCATCGTGGCCAACGACGTGAGCCGCCCCGAGTCCACCTTCGGCGCGGACACCAACCGCGTGGCACTGGTGAGCGCGGGCGGCGTCGAGCAGCTCGAGACCCTGCCGCTGCCCGCCGTTGCCGACGCGATCCTCGACCGCGTGGCCGCGCTGCTGCCGCAGGAGTGACGGCCCCAGAGCCGTCGACCGCTGGCGCAAACGTGACAGGCCTCCGACCCGAGCGTCAAACGTTGCAGGTAGTGGTACGTACCACGTGTTCTGCACCAAGTTCTTATCGCTAGGTTTTGGAATATTTTTTCGAGTAAGACTACCTGCAACGTTTGGGGGGCGGGTACCGAGAAGAACGTGCCGCCCGGGCCCCTCGCCCGACGCGGCCCAAGGAGAAGCGATGACCGAGCTCAAGATAGGCTGCCACCTCTCGACCTCGAGCGGCTACACCGCCATGGCGGAAGACGCCGTCTCCATAGGCGCCACCACGTTCGCGTTCTTCACGCGCAACCCGCGCGGCGGCAACGCCCGCGCGCTCGACGAGGACGACCTCTCCGCGTTTCTCGCCACGCTGGGAGAGCGCGGCATCGGCCCGCTCGTCGCGCACGCGCCCTACACCTACAACCTCTGCTCCGCCAAGCCCGAGACCGTGGAGTTCGCGCGCCACGCGATGCGCGAGGACCTGGGGCGTATGGAGCGCATGCCCGGGCACCTGTACAACTTCCACCCCGGCAGCCACGTCAAGCAGGGCGCGGACGAGGGGATCCGCCTCATCTGCGAGGGCCTGAACGAGGTGCTCGAGCCCGGGCAGGAGACGACCGTCCTGCTGGAGACCATGGCCGGCAAGGGCACCGAGGTCGGGCGCAGCTTCGAGGAGCTCGCGCGCATCATCGAGGGCGTCGAGCACGACGAGCTGCTGGGCGTGTGCCTGGACACCTGCCACGTGGCGGACGCGGGCTACGACATCGTCCACGACCTCGACGGAGTGCTCGACGAGTTTGACCGCGTGATCGGTCTCGACCGCCTGCGTGCGCTCCACCTCAACGACTCCAAGAGCCCTCTCGGCAGCCACAAGGACCGCCACGAGAGGATCGGCGCCGGCACGCTGGGCCTCGAGACCTTTCGCGCCGTGGTGACCAACCCGCGCCTGGCCGGGCTCCCCATGGTGCTGGAGACCCCGCAAGCGGGTCTTGACGGCTGGGCCGCGGAGATCGCGCTTCTGCGCGGAATCGCATCTGGGGAGGCGATCGAGTAATGGGAATCCTCATAGGACTCGAGCACGTGGGCCACGAGTGGCCCGGCAAGCGCGTGCTGGAGGACCAGACCATAGGCATCAACGAGGGCGAGCGCATCGGCATCGTGGGCCGCAACGGCGACGGCAAGTCCACGCTGCTGGAGATCGTGGGCCACGTGCTGGAGCCGGACTCAGGCACCGTCACCTGGCGGCGCAACCTCTCCGTGGGCTACCTCGGGCAGGCGGATCGTCTCGCCGACGCCGACCCGGTGCGCCGCGCGATCTTTGGCGACGTGCCCGAGTACACCTGGGCCTCGGACGCCCGCATCCGCGCGATCCTGGACGAGCTCGTGGGCGACCTCGACCTCGACGGCGCCGTGGGCGAGCTCTCCGGCGGCCAGCGCCGCCGCGTCGACCTCTGCCGCGTGCTCTGCCACACCTGGGACGTCGTCCTCATGGACGAGCCCACCAACCACCTGGACCTCGCGGCCATCGAGTGGCTGGCGGCACACCTCAAGCGCCGCTGGCCGGAGGGGGAGGGCGCGCTCCTGGTGGTCACGCACGACCGCTGGTTCCTCGACGAGGTCTGCGAGCACATGTGGGAGGTCCATGACCGCCGCATAGAGCCCTTCGAGGGTGGCTACTCCGCCTACATCCAGCAGCGCGTGGAGCGCGAGCGCCAGGCTGCCGTCATCGAGGAGCGTCGGCAGAACACCCTGCGCAAGGAGCTCAACTGGCTCGCGCACGGCGCCAAGGCCCGCACGAGCAAGCCCAAGTTCCGCATCGAGGCGGCCCGCGCGCTCATAGCCAACGACCCGCCCCTCAGAAACCCCCTTGAGCTCAAGCGCCTGGCCGTGAGCCGCCTGGGCAAGCAGGTCATCGAGATGAAGGGCGTGAGCTTCGCCTATCCTGGCGGGCCAAACGTCATCGACGGCGTGGACTGGCTCATCGGACCCGGGGACCGCTACGGCATCCTCGGCGCCAACGGCGCGGGCAAGTCCACGCTGCTCGCCCTCATGACGGGCGCGCTGGCCCCGACCTCTGGCACCGTGAAGATTGGCGCGTCGGTGCGCTTTGGCTTCATGAGCCAGCACCTCGACGCGCTGGGCGAGAAGAGCGACTGGCGCGTGTTGGAGGTCCTCGGCCGCTACAAGCGGAGCTACCTCGTGGGCGGCAAGATGCAGAGCCCCACGCAGCTCATCGAGCGTCTGGGCTTCGAGCAGCGCGAGCTTCAGAACTTCATCAAGGACCTCTCCGGCGGCCAGCGCCGGCGCCTGGCGCTCCTGTGCGTCATCCTGGAGGAGCCCAACGTGCTCGTGCTCGACGAGCCCGGAAACGACCTCGACACGGACATGCTCGCCGTGATGGAGGACCTGCTCGACAGCTGGCCGGGCACGCTGCTCGTGGTCTCCCACGACCGCTACCTCATGGAGCGCGTCACGGACGACCAGTTCGCGCTCATTGACGGCCACGTGCGCCACGTCCCCGGCGGCGTCGACGAGTACCTGCGCCTGCTTGCGTCTGCCGAGAAGGACGCGGGGTCGCAGGCTTCCCCGGCCTCTCCCGAGCCCGCCGGTTCTTCTCGCCCCGCCGAGACCGGCCTCAGCAACCAGGAGCGCCGCGAGCTCAAGAAGCGCTTCGACGCGGTGGCGCGCCGGCTCGAGAAGACCGCCGGTGACCCCGACCGCCTGCGTGCGGAGATGGCGGGCGTTGACGCGAGCGACTACGCCGCCCTCATGGCAGCGCAGGAGGCGCTCGACACGTGCCTGGCCGAGCGCGCCTCGCTCGAGGACGAGTGGCTCGAGCTCGCCGAGCGCCTCGGCATCGACGCCTGACGCCCCGGCGGCCGCCGGGGCGCGCCCGCGCGCCGCTCGCCGCGGCTCTCGCGAATCGGGCGCGGCCCTCCTGGGAACCATCTCCCTAACGGCAGCCGGCGACGGGAGGGCCATGGGTACGGGTTGCGCCCACGACGGGATCGAGGC
>CALUJT010000146.1 GCA_944321005.1 uncultured Atopobiaceae bacterium
CACGGCGTGACCTGCATCATCCAGCCCGGCGGCTCCAAGCGCGACGACGAGTCCATCGAGGCCTGCAACGAGCACGGGATCGCCATGGTCTTCACCGGCAACCGCCACTTCCGCCACTAACCCGACTGGCTGACGGGGGACGGGCCCTCTGTTGCGGTATGTCCCGGATGGAGTGCCTGGAAACGCGCCCTTTGCCGCCGCGTCGAGAAGAACGCCCAGTTGGCGTCTCTCGCGCGGGGCAAAGGGCGCGTTTTGGTGGAGCCGGCGTCTCGACCAGAAGGCTATTTCCTCCTCCCGGACGGTCATCTGCCGCAATGCCGCGAGCTCGTCGTCTCGCAGCTGCAGGCTGTACTCGACGCCGGGTCGCCAGGGCAGAAGCGACCATATCAGCTGCTGGCGCCTCCGCGAGAGCGCGCTGGCCTTGACGGCGGCGCGCACGTCGCCCAGGCCCTTCCCGTCGAACTCCCTCGAGACCAGGTCCGCCTCGAGCATCACCGCGTCGAGGCCGCCCTGGCGAAACAGGTCCTCGGAGGCAACGGGGAGAACGATGCGTCCCACGGCCGCGAGCTCGCGGTTGCGCCTGAGGTCGTCTACGTAGCGCTCTCGCAGGGCCGCGGCAAGGCGTTCGGTTGCCCGCCTTGCGTCCGCGCCACGGTTCTTCTCGTCCCCACCGCTCTCCGCACGAGCCGCGCGGACAAGTCCGTCAAGGTCAAAGTGGTTGCGGCCGTCATAGTTGAAGCCCACGCGCGAGTCCGCGACCTCGATGTCGGGAACGCGCGACGCGGCACGTCCCAGCCTCACGAGCTCGGCGGGCAGCTCGTGCCGCCTGTTGAGGACGAGGTCCCCCGCACCATACCCCAGCTCGTTGATCGGCAGCGCCGCCATCGTGGCGAGAACGGCCTCGGCGGGAGACCAGGCGTTATCCCGCACGTACGCGAGGTTGCGCCGCGCCACGTCGCATCCGCGGACGTTGTGGCAATCCCCGATGAAGCGAGCGATGCGGTCGGTGGAGGTTGCCGAGGGCACGTCAAAGGCAACCGGCCCGCTCCGCGGGCGCTGCGGATCCCTGGCGAAGGTGCCGCAGAGCTCGTACCCCAGCAGCACGTGGACCGCGACCGGCATGAGCGGCGCGCACTCCACAAACAGCAGCTCGGGGCAAGATGCCGCGAGGCCGTCCCCGAGGTTGACGAAGGAGCCCGCCGGCAGGCCCTTGGCGTAGACCGTGCAGCTTGCAAACGCCGCGCGCACGCGGGCGCCCTTGCTCGGGACGGCGATGCTGACCGCGCCGTCGGAGCCCTGCAACTCGTCGAGCGCCAGACGCTCGCGGGGGACGAGCCGGGCGGACCAGTGCCGGTGCGGGCTCGGGTCTGATCGCGCGAGGTCCAGGCGCTCCGCGGGAATGGCGCGACCGCTGGCGCGAACGAGCCTGAGAGCGCGGAGGGCGGTGAGTCTGTTTACAAAGAGATGCATTATCAACTTTCTATAGACAATTACTAGATGGAGTATATACTTATGACAGTAGACGTAAAGGGAAAAAACGAACCCTTTGTCTGCGTAGCTTGTTATGTTCGCAGGAAGGCGGCGCCCGGGCGGGCAAAGGGCGCGTTTTTCGGAAGGGTGACGGGCCGCCCGCCGGCACGGGTAGAATGGGTGCCCGCAGAAGAGGGGAGTGCGCATGGACGAGAAGGACGCGTCGCAGGAGAGCGCAGCGGAGATGGAGGGCTTCGAGCTCGGTCGTCCCGCGCTGGTGTGCCGCTGGAGGCTCGCGGACCGGGCGCTGCCCCTGGAGAACAGGCACCTGCGCGCCCTGGGAAGGCGCGCCCTCGGCGGTGCCCCCGTTTCCCCGCAGCTCGTCGCCTGGGCCAAGCAGCACATAGAGTGGACGCTCTCCGCCGGCGCGGCGGAGCACCCGGACGGCGTCCTCATGCTCATCGTGGACGATCGGGGCCGGGCGGCCATGACCGTGGGACCGTACGGTCCGCTCAAGTCGAGGGCGGTCTCGTTCCTCGCGGAGCGCGCGCTGGCCTCGACGCGCGAGGCGGGGCTCACGGGGGTGGCGCCGGAGACGCTCTGGGTCGTGCGGGGCGAGGGCCTCGTGTGGGGCGTCGGCAGGCAGGACCAGCCGTCTGGCGCGGCCTCGCTCATGTGCGACCTCGCCAGGACCCTGGGGATCGCCGTGGAGCGCAGGGCGGGTCTCGCAGAGGAGGCGCTCTCCGGCACCATTGCCTTTGACGAGGCGTTCCTGGTTTCGGACGAGCACGGGATCGTGCCCGCGAGCAACGCCTCCGGGCCGCGCTCGGAGCGCTTCGCGGAGGGCTATGCCAAGCTGCTGGAGAAGGCTCGCATGCGCTGAGCGGCCGCCGGCAGTTGACAGTTTGCTCAGGGCCAGCTGTCAACTGCCATGACAGTTTGACCTGAGCAAACTGTCAAGCGGCGGAGAAGCTCCAGATGTTCTCGGCCTCGGCGCAGATGAGCTCGAGGTCCCACGTGCGCATGCTGCGCCCCACGCTGTTGGAGTCGTGAACCACGGCCCTGCCGTCCGAGGCCATGCGCTCGACCACGATGTAGTGGCCCACCTCGGTGAAGGTGCCGGGCGCCATCACGCAGATGAGCGGGTGGCCCGCCTCGAGGCTCGCCTGCAGCGTGGAGGCCACGGCGGGCAGCGTCTCGCTGTAGAGCCCCAGCTGGTAGGCGCCGTCGGACATGAGGGCCCAAGAGGTGCCCTGCTCGTCCGTGGCGTAGCCGCTCTCGGTGCTGAACTCCGCCATCTGCACCGGGTCGAGGTCGGTCTTGCCCGTGAGGTAGACGTAGACCATGCTGAGCGCGGTGGGGCCGCAGCCCTGCTTGGCAAACCTGCCGCCGCCGTACTCCGCCTCGGACCACTGGGGGTCGATCTGGTAGAGGTAGGGCATCTCGCCCTTGCGCCACTGGTCCCGCGGGGTGCTCGTGACGGCGGGCTCGTCGGCGGTGGCGGGGAGCAGCTGCCCGTCCTGCTCCACGGGCTCGGGCGTCCTTTCGACCTCGGGCGAGCAGGCGGCCATGGGAGCGAGAAGGGCGAGCGCCACCAGCGCGGCGCCTACCCTCCTGCCACGAAAGACGTTCTTCTCGCCAGCTCCGCGCACGCGCACGCCCCCTATCGCAATGTCCTGCAAAACCCCACTTGCCTAGCGTATTTTACCAGCGCTTTGTTATTACGGACACTTTAGGCGAAAAAACACGGCGCTCGGCCGAATGGGCCCAAAAGTCGTGAATAAAACGCCAGAGAGCAGAGTACACTATCAGCGTGCGTGGGCCTATGGCCCGACTCAGTCATGCGTTTTGTGAGTGAGAGCTGCCTGGGGCCATGGGGGTCCTCAGGGTCCGTACGTCAGAAGGAGAGGATATGGCGCGTAAGTTTAAGTCCATGGACGGCAACGAGGCGGCGGCGTACGTCTCGTATGCGTTCACCGAGGTGGCGGGCATCTATCCGATCACCCCGTCCAGCCCCATGGCCGACCATGTCGACCAGTGGGCGGCCCAGGGCATGAAGAACGTCTTCGGCACGCCGGTCAAGGTTGTCGAGATGGAGTCCGAGGCCGGCGCCGCGGGCACCGTTCACGGCTCCCTTGGCGCGGGCGCCCTCACGACGACCTACACGGCATCCCAGGGCCTGCTCCTCATGATCCCGAACATGTACAAGATCGCGGGCGAGGGCCTGCCGGGCGTCTTCCACGTGTCCGCCCGTACCGTGGCCTCCCACGCGCTCAACATCTTCGGCGACCACTCCGACGTCATGGCCTGCCGCCAGACCGGCTTTGCCATGCTCGCCGAGGGCAACGTCCAGGAGGTCATGGACCTCGCGCCCGTCGCCCACCTCGCCGCCATCGAGGGCAAGGTGCCGTTCCTGAACTTCTTCGACGGCTTCCGCACCTCCCACGAGATCCAGAAGGTCGCGGTCTGGGACTTCGACGACCTCAAGGAGATGCTGGACATGGACGCCGTCCAGGCGTTCCGTGACCACGCCCTCAACCCGGAGCACCCGCACGCCCGCGGCTCCCACGAGAACGGCGACATCTTCTTCCAGCACCGCGAGGCCTGCAACGGCGCCTATGACGCCCTGCCCGCCGTCGTCCAGTCCTACATGGACAAGATCAACGAGAAGCTCGGCACGAGCTATCACCTCTTCGACTACTACGGCGCCGACGACGCCGATCGCGTGGTCGTGTGCATGGGCTCCTTCTGCGACACGCTCGAGGAGGTCATCGACTACCTCAACGCTCACGGCGAGAAGGTCGGCCTCGTGAAGGTCCGCCTGTACCGTCCGTGGTCCGTCGAGGACTTCGTGGCCGCGCTGCCCGAGACCGTCAAGAAGATCGCCGTCCTCGACCGCACCAAGGAGCCCGGCTCCATCGGCGAGCCCCTCTACGAGGACGTCATCACCGCTCTCTACGAGACCGGCAAGACCGGCATCACCGTGGTCGGCGGCCGCTACGGCCTCGGCTCCAAGGACGAGCCGCCCGCAGCCGCCTTCGCCGTCTACAAGGAGCTCGAGGCGGACGAGCCCAAGCGCGAGTTCACCATCGGCATCGTTGACGACGTCACCAACCTCTCGCTCCCGATGGACGAGGACGCCCCCAACACGGCCGACCCCTCCACCATCGAGTGCAAGTTCTGGGGCCTCGGCGGCGATGGCACCGTTGGCGCCAACAAGAACTCCATCAAGATCATCGGCGACCACACGGACAAGTACGTCCAGGCCTACTTCCAGTACGACTCCAAGAAGACCGGCGGCGTCACGATCTCGCACCTGCGCTTCGGTGACTCCCCGATCCGCTCGCCGTACTACATCAACAAGGCCAACTTCGTCGCCTGCCACAACCCGTCCTACATCATCAAGGGCTTCCCGATGGTCCGCGACGTCAAGCCGGGCGGCACGTTCCTCGTGAACTGCCAGTGGTCCGACGAGGAGTTCGCCGCCAACCTGCCGGCCGTGGCCAAGCGCTACATCGCCAAGAACAACATCAACGTCTACCTCATCGACGCCATTGACCTGGCGGAGAAGGTCGGCATGGGCAAGCGCACCAACACGGTGCTGCAGTCCGCGTTCTTCTCGCTCGCCCAGGTCCTCCCCGCGGCCGACGCCATCGAGTACATGAAGGCCGCCGCCGAGAAGTCCTACGCCAAGAAGGGCCAGGACATCGTCGAGGCCAACTGGAAGGCCATCGACGCCGGCGCCACCGCCTACCACAAGTTCGAGGTGCCCGCCGACTGGGCCAACGCCGAGGACGAGAAGGCCGAGCTCACCCTCGAGGGTCGCGAGGCCATCGTCAAGCAGGTCAAGGAGCTCATGGAGCCCATCAACCGCATGGATGGCGACTCCCTGCCCGTCTCCAAGTTCATGGACGTCGCCGACGGCCAGTGGGAGCTCGGCGCCTCCGCGTACGAGAAGCGCGGCGTCGCCGTCATGGTGCCGCACTGGGACGAGACCAAGTGCATCCAGTGCAACCAGTGCTCGTTCGTGTGCCCGCACGCCACGATTCGCCCGATCGTCATGAACGCCGACGAGCAGGCCGCCGCTCCCGAGGAGATGCGCCGCATCGACGTCATGGTGCCCAAGAACTCCGGCCTCACCTTCACCATGGCCATCAGCCCGCTCGACTGCATGGGCTGCACCAACTGCGCCAAGGTCTGCCCGAAGGGCGCCCTCACCATGGTTCCGCAGGAGTCCGAGCTCGACCAGGCTCCGGTCTGGGACTACGCGGTCAACAAGGTCTCCGAGAAGAAGGAGCTCGTTGCCGCCAACGTCAAGGGCAGCCAGTTCGCCAAGCCCTACCTCGAGTTCTCCGGCTCCTGCGCCGGCTGCGCCGAGACCGCGTACGCTCGCCTCGTGACGCAGGTCTGCGGTGACCGCAT
>CALUJT010000147.1 GCA_944321005.1 uncultured Atopobiaceae bacterium
AAGGCCGCGGGCCAGGCCCGAGTAGATGTGGGTGTGGCAGTTCACCAGACCCGGCATGATGACGCCGCCGTGGGCGTCCACGACCTCGGCGTGCGCGTACTTCTGGGCCAGCGCGGTGGCGTCCCCGACCTCGGCGATCTTCTCGCCATCGATGGCGACGGCGCCGTTCTCGAGGTACGCGTTGTCAGCGTCGCGCGTGATGACGCGACCGTTGGTGACGAGCAGCATTTCGTCTCCTATCTGTCTGGCGAGAAGATCGGTCTTCTCGCCCCTCTTTCCTGCGGAATGATTCAAAAGGGGTCTGTCCCCTTTTGAATCACTTCTCGGGCTTGGGGAGGATCAGGTTGAGCAGGATGGCCATGATGGCGGCCGGGGTGATGGCGTTGGAGCCGATGACGGTGGCGACCCAGGAGGGCATGCCCTCGCCGGCGAGGCAGCCGGAGGCCATCCAGATGCCCAGGCCAAAGACCACGGAGGTGCCCACGATGGTGGTCACGCGCGGGGTGAGGCCGTCCTTGGTGAACATGCGGACGCCGTTCATGGTGATGGTGCCGAAGACGCCCACCGTGGCGCCGCCGATGACCGGCTGCGGGATGGCGGTGAGCACGGCGGAGAGCTGCGGGAGCAGGCCCGCCGCGGCGAAGACGGCCGCCACGATCACGAAGACCCACTTGTTGACGACCTTGTTGGAGCAGATGATGCCCACGTTCTGGCCAAGCGCGGAGGTGGGCAGGCCGCCGATGAAGGCGGAGACGAGCGAGGTGCAGCCCTGGGAGACGATGGCGCCGGAGAGTTCGCGCTCGGTGGGCATGCGGTCCATGGCGCCCAGGCAGGCGGCGGAGACGTCGCCGATGACCTGGATGGCGACCATCGGGTAGACCACGGCCAGGGTGATGCAGACCTCGGGGTGGAACTCGAGCGCGTAGGGCATGAGCTTGGGAAGCGCGAAGACGCCGGCGGAGCTCACGGCGGAGAAGTCGAGCATGCCGAAGGGAGCGGACACGATGATGCCGGCAATCATGCCAAAGAAGACGCTGCCCAGCTTGAGGGTGCCCTTGGCAAAGTTGTTGAGGCCAAAGACCACGGCAAAGGTGACGAGCGCCACGCACCAGGCCTGCGGGGTGCCCCAGAGCGCGGTGCCCTCGCCGCCGGCCATGTACTTGATGGCCGTGGGATACAGGGAGACGCCGATGGTGAAGATCACCGTGCCCGTGACCACCGGCGGGAAGAACGCCTTGAGCTTGCCGTAGAAGAGGCCAAAGAGGATGGCCGCGATGCCGCCCACGATCTCGCCGCCGAGAAGCGAGCCAAAGGAGAACGTGGCGCCCATGGCCTGGAGGGCCGGCAGGAACGCGAACGAGACGCCCATGACGATGGGCAGGTTGCCGCCGATGCGGCGGAACGGCGCGAACGCCTGCAGCGCCGTGTCGATGGCAGAGAGGATCAGGGCCACCTGGATGATGTCCGTCTTCTGCTGCGCGGTGAAGTTGAACGTGGCGGCGATGAGGATCGCCGGGGTGATGATGCCCGCGAACGACGCCAGCACGTGCTGGAGCGCGCAGGGAATCATGTCGCCGACGGGCGGCATCCCCTCACGTTGGAACAGGTAGTCGTGCGCCCCCTTGACCTCTGCGGTCTGCGTCTTCGCCATGATCGTCCTCTCCATTGCATGTGCTACCGCACAATCCTGCGACTATGTTTCAACATTATTGCGGGCCTCGGGCTAACAAAATGTCTGCTTCTATGAAAATCTGTTAGACGGTAGGTTGCGGGGCGTGAGCGGTTGGCGGAGATGGGGAGGCGGCAAATTCTCGTTGTGTGCTGGCCGCTATAACGCTACGCTATCCCCCATCAAACCTTTGCCGACGGCCGCGGCCGCCCGGCAGAGGGACCTAACAAAAAGTATGCCGGCCCCTCCGGCCGACCGCCGTACCAGACGCCCGCTCCCCCGGGAAGGACCAAGAACCGCATGCAGGAAGCTCAGCTCGACTTCTACAAGAGACTCGCCCACGCGCTCGCGCTGCAGTTTGGCAGCGGGTGCGAGGTCGTGGTGCACGACCTCGAGGCCAAGGACCCCAGCCACTCCATCGTGGCCATCGAGAACGGCCACGTGACGGGCCGCAAGCTGGGCGACGGCCCGAGCCACGTGGTGCTCGAGGCGCTCCACGCCGGCGACGCCAAGCTGGAGGACCGCCTCTGCTACCTCACCAAGACGGCGGACGGCAAGATCCTCAAGTCCTCGACGATCTTCATCAGGGACGACGCCGGGCACACGGTGGGCATCTTCGCCCTCAACTACGACATCACGGTCCTGCGCGCCGCCGGGGAGATCATCGGCGAGGTCGTGGGCACCGAGCCCAGCGCGCCGCGCGAGCCCGAGCCCATCGTCCGCAGCGTGGCCGACCTCCTGGACGACCTCATCGAGCAGAGCGTGGAGCTCGTGGGCACGCCCGTGGCGCTCATGACCAAGGAGGAGAAGGTCCGCGCGATCCGCTACCTCAACGACACCGGGGCCTTCCTCATCACCAAGTCCGGCCCCAAGGTCTGCAAGTTCTTCGGCATCTCCAAGTACACGCTCTACAGCTACCTCGACGAGGCCCGCAACGCCGAGAAGGACGCGTAGACCGCGGAGGGACGGCGACGCGCGGGACGCCCCGAGCCGAGGTTCTTCTCGCCCGCGCCCACTAGTTCACGCCACGGAAGCCCTTGCCCACGATCTCGGAGCTGCTGGTGATGGTGATGAAGGCGCCCGGGTCGGTCTCGCGCACAAAGAGGCGCAGCTTCATGGCCTCGCGGCGGGAGAGCACGCTCGTGAGGATGATCACGCGCTTGCCGGAGTACGCGCCCCAGCCAAACGTGACCGTGGCGGTGCGGCCGAGCTTCTTGACGATGTACTCCTCCACCTCGCGCGGGCGGCTGCAGATGACCTGGCAGACCCTGCGCTGGCGGATAGACTCGATGAAGCCGTCCACCACGAAGCTCTTGCCGAGGAGGCCCAGCACGCAGTAGAGGCCCACGCGCGGCCCGTAGATGATGATCGCGGCGGCAACGATGCCCAGGTCAACGGCTAGGAGCGCCTTGCCGATCTCGATGTCGGTGTGCTTGCGCAGGATCATGGCCGTGATGTCCGTGCCGCCGGTCGAGGCGCCGATGTCAAAGATCATGGCGCTGCCCACGGCCGGCAGCAGCACGGCGAAGCAGAGGTCGAGCCAGAGGTCGCCGGTGACCGACTGCGTCACGGGGAAGATCCACTCGAAGAGCGAGGTGTACGCGGAGAGCGCGATGGAGGCGTACGCCGTCCAGAGGATGGTCTTGCGGTCCAGGAAGATGAAGCCCAGGACCACGAGGACGATGTTGAGCACCCACATCCACACCGAGACGGACAGCACCGGGAAGGCCGTCCCCAGAAGGATCGCCAGGCCGGACGTGCCACCAAAGGCCAGGTGGTTGGGCGTCTTGAAAAGCACGAGCGAGACGGCCGTGAGCACGAGGCCCACGTTGAGTATCGAGAAGAACTGCGGGAAGGTGTAGCCGCCGCGCCGCTTGACGAGCTTCTCCGAGCGAGCCTCCTCCGCCGGGGTCACCACCTCGGCGACCGGTTCCACCGTAGCCCGCCTGACCTCCTCGGCCGACACGCCCTGTTCCACGTCTCTCCCTCCTCGCAGCCCTCAGCAGGGAGTCTAACGCGCCCGGCACTCTGAAACAAGCCTGAAACATACCCCATTTTCGGACACCCTCGCGTTCGCGCCCCCGGTGTCCTGCCTCGCGACGAACGAGAGGCCCCACGCCGGAGCGGCCCGCGCCCCCGTTGCTAAGCCGAATCTTGCGCGCAGCGCAGTTCTGCGTGCCACGGGGGCGCGGGGCGCTCCGGCGTGGGGCTATCCCTCGAGCTTCTCGGCGAGCATCCTGTTGAAGGCCTTGGGGTTGCCGGAGCCCTTGGCCGCCTTCATGCACTGCCCCACGAGGAAGCCGAGCACCTTCTTGTTGCCGTCGCGGTACTGCTGGACCTGGTCCGTGCAGCGGCCGAGCACCTCGTCCACGATGGCGCCGAGGGCGCCCTCGTCCGTGGACTGGCGCATGCCGTGGGCGTCGACGTATGCCACCGGGTCCTCGCCGGTGCCGTTGACCGCGTCGAGGACCTCGCGGGCCTGCGCGAAGGTGAGCGCGTCCTCGGCGAGAAGCCCGGAGATGCCGCGGACCTGCTCCACCGTGAGGGCGTCGTAGCTCGGCGCGAGGTTCACCATAACGTTGGCCAAGGTGCCCACGGCCTTGAGGTTCTTCTCGCCATCCGCGCCCGTGCCCTCGAGCGCCTCCTCGAAGAAGGCCGCGACCTTGGGGTCGCCCGCGAGCTGGGCCGCGTCGGCGCGCTTGAGGCCGTAGTCGGCGACGTAGCGGTCGCGCTTGGCGTCCGGCAGCTCCGGGATGCGCGCGCGGCAGCGGTCGACGAACTCGTCCGTGAGGTCGAAGGGCGCGAGGTCCGGGTCCGGGAAGAGGCGGTAGTCGTCCGCAGTCTCCTTGACGCGCATGACCACGGTGCGGCGTCGGCTGGGCTCCCAGTGGCGCGTCTCCTGGTAGACGATGCCGCCCTCCTCGAGCACCTCGGCCTGGCGGCAGATCTCGTACTCGAGCGCGTCGTGCAGGCTCTTGAACGAGTTGATGTTCTTCATCTCGGTCTTGGTGCCAAACTTGGTCTCGCCGCGGCGGCGCAGGGAGATGTTGCCGTCGCAGCGCATGGAGCCGCTCTCGAGCGAGCAGTCGGAGATGCCCAGGGTGAGGAAGGTCTGGCGCAGCTTCTCCATGAAGAGGCGCGCCTCCTCGGGCGTGCGCAGGTCGGGCTCGGTCACGAGCTCGATGAGCGGGGTGCCGCAGCGGTTGTAGTCGATGAGGGACTCGGTGGCCGCGGTGATGCGGCCCTCCTCGCCGCCCACGTGCACCATCTTGGCGGCGTCCTCCTCCATGTGGATGCGAAGGATCCGGATGGGCGCGACGTAGCCGCCGTCCGCGTCCTTCTCGACGGTGCCGTCCGGGCGCTCCTTGGCCCCGGCGCCGCCGACCTCCAGGTCCAGGTGGCCGTGCATGCAGAAGGCGACCGGACCCTGCGTGGTCTGGAAGTTCTTGGCCATGTCCGGGTAGAAGTAGTGCTTGCGATAGAACATCGAGTGGCGCATTATCTGGCAGTTGGTGGCCAGGCCCGCCATGACGATGGACTCGATGGCCCTCTCGTTGGGCACGGGGAGGGCGCCCGGCATGCCCAGACAGACGGGGCAGACGTTGGTGTTGGGCGGGTCGTCGTGGGAGAGGCGGCAGTTGCAGAACATCTTGGTCTCGAGCGTGGTGAGCTCGGTGTGGACCTCGAGGCCGATCACGGCCTCCCAGTCACGCAGGACCTCGGCGAGCTTCTTCATGCGAGCTCACCCCCCTTCCCGGCAAAGGCGGGCGCGACGGGGGCTCCCTCGCCGGAGGGCGAGAAGGACCGCTCGATCGCGCGCGCAAAGGTGAGCAGGCGGTCGTCGGCGAAGGCCGGACCCTGGAGCTGCGCGGAGACGGGCAGGCCGGAGGCGGCGCCCAGGCCCAGCGGCACGGAGACGCCTCCGTTGCCCGCGATGTTGTTGGAGATCGTGAACATGTCGGACGCGTACATCTGCGTGGGGTCGCTGAGCTCGCCGAACTTGAACGCGGTGCGCGGCGCCGCCGGCATGAGGATGACGTCGCACTTCTCGTAC
>CALUJT010000148.1 GCA_944321005.1 uncultured Atopobiaceae bacterium
GGGCGCACGTGGAGAAGGACGGGCGCGAGGTCGCGCTCTCCGCCCTGGAGTACCGCCTGCTGCTCCTCTTTGCCAAGAACGCCGGGCGCCTGGTGACGCGCGACATGATGCGCGAGGCCCTCTGGGACGACGCCGGCGCCTACGTTGAGGAGAACACGCTCTCCGTCTACATCAAGCGCCTGCGCGACAAGCTCGAGGACGACCCTGCCGAGCCCTCCCTCATAGTCACCGTGCGGGGCCTGGGCTACCGCGCGGGCGGCGGGGAGTAGGGGGCGAGAAGAACGTGCTCCTGCGCAACCGCGAGGTCAGAAGGACGGTCGCGGCCTCGGCCGTCGTCGGTGCCGCAGGCGCCGCCTGCGCGTGGCGCCTGGCGGGGCCGGTGTCCGCGGCGTGCGTCGCGGGCACGACGTGCGCGCTCATTGCCGTGTGGCTCGTAGCTACGCGGGCGCGCTACCGTGCGCTCGCGCGTCTGGCGGCGCAGGTGGACGACATCCTCCACGGCTCGCGCGACGTGAGCCTCGAGCGCATGCGCGAGGGCGAGCTTGCCATCCTGGCCTCGGAGCTCGACAAGATGCGCAGCCGGCTCACCCTTGCCAACGAGGACCTCGAGCACGAGAGAAACGCGCTCGCGGACGCCCTGGCGGACATATCCCACCAGCTCAAGACGCCGCTCACCTCGCTCGCCCTCATGACCTCGCTCGTGCGGCGCGACCTCGTGGCCGCAGGCGCGCACGAGGCGGAGGTCGCGCGGCTGCGCACGATGGAGCGGCTCGAGGACCGCGTGGAGTGGCTCGTGGCGAGCCTGCTCAAGCTCGCGCGCATCGACGCGGGCGTGGTGAGCTTCGTGCGCGCACGCGTTGGGGGCGCCGAGCTCGTGGCGCGGGCGGCCGAGCCGCTTGCTGTGGCCTTCGACCTCGCGGACGTTCGGCTGGTGGTGGACGCGGCACCCGGGGCCGGGTTCGAGGGGGACCTCTCCTGGACCGCCGAGGCTCTGGAGAACGTGCTCAAGAACTGCCTCGAGCACACCCCAGCGGGCGGCGAGGTGCGCGTGAGCTGCGCCGAGGACGCGCTGGCCTTCCGGCTCTGCGTGGAGGACACCGGGCCCGGCATCGCTCCGGAGGACCTGCCGCACGTCTTCGAGCGCTTCTATCGCGGGGGCAAGGGGAACGCACAATCCGCGGATGCGGGCTCCGAGGTGGACCCCGCGGGCGTGGGCATCGGGCTCGCGCTGGCACGAAGCCTCGTCACGGCTCAGGGCGGCTCCATACGCGCCGGCAACGCCGCGAGCGGCGGGGCACGCTTCGACGTCGTCTTCTTCAAGGCCGTGGTGTAGGCGCCGGATGACCGGGCCGCCGGTTCTTCTCGGCAGCACCTCTCGGTGACGAATCCGTCACCCGCGCGTCACGGCCGCGCAGCCGCCCTCCCCCATCATAGAATTGACGAGAAGAACGAGGAGGCAGCATGGACATCCTGCAGATTGAGCACCTCACCAAGACCTACGGCAGCGGCGACACCGCCGTGCGCGCGCTCGACGACGTGAGCTTCTCCGTCGGGGCGGGCGAGTTCGTGGCGATCATCGGAAGCTCGGGCTCCGGCAAGTCCACGCTGCTCCACATGATGGGCGGGGTGGACCGCCCCACGTCCGGCACCGTGAGGCTCAACGGCGAGGACGTCTTCAAGCGCACTGACGAGCAGCTCGCGGTCTTCCGCAGGCGCGAGGTGGGGCTGGTGTACCAGTTCTACAACCTCGTGCCCGTCCTCGACGTGGTGGAGAACATGTGCCTGCCCGTCCTCATGGACGGCCGGGCCGTCAACGAGAGGCGCCTGACCAACATGCTCCACGTGCTCGGCCTCGAGGGGCGCGAGCACCACCTCCCCAACCAGCTCTCCGGCGGCCAGCAGCAGCGCGTGGCCATCGGGCGAGCCCTCATGAACGCGCCGGCCGTGGTGCTGGCGGACGAGCCCACCGGCAACCTCGACTCCAGGAACTCGGCCGAGATCATGCGCCTGCTGCGAAAGTCCAACAAGGAGCTCGGGCAGACCCTCGTCGTGATAACGCACGACGAGGACATCGCGCTCACGGCCGACCGCGTGATCGCCCTCGAGGACGGGCGCATCGCCTCCGACACGAGGGTGCGCTAGCCATGGCGGCGCATGAACTTGACAGGGGGACAGTCCCTTTGTCAAGCGTGTTCGTGAGGTACACGCTGAGGTCGCTGGCGGCAAACCGGGTGCGGACGGCGGTCACGGTAGTGGGTGTTGCGCTGGCAACGGGGCTGCTCGCCGCGGTGCTCGTGAGCGTGACGAGCCTGCGCGCGGCGCTCATAGCCCAGTCGTGCGCCTCGGGCGGCGTCTGGCAGGCCGGCTTCACCTACGAGGACCCCGAAACGGTCGACGCGCTGCGCGCCGCCACGGGCGAACACCTCGACCGGCTCGCGCTGCGCCGCGACCTCGGCGCCGCCGCGCTCAGCGCCGAGAGCGCCGAGGAGTCCGGCACGTACCTTGGCGTGCTCTCCCTGCCCGAGGAGCAGGCGGGCACCGCGCGCTCGGCCGGCGACGACCAGTACTCCCTCATCCCCGACCCCACCGTGGCCGAGGGGCGCCTCCCCGAGCGCGCGGGAGAGATAGCGCTGCCCACGTATCTTCAGGGGGCCGAGCTCACTGCCGGCCCCTCCCAGATCGCCGGCGTCGAGGCGGGCGCCGTCTCCGAGGGGCCGCTCGAGGTGGGCTCCGTGGTCACGCTCGCGCTCGGGCAGCGCCATGACGGCATGGACCCCGCCCACCGCTGGCACTCCGGCGCCTCTCCGATGGACGGCGAGACGTTCTCCGACGTCGGCGAGCCGCGCGCCTACACCGTGGTCGGCTTCGTCGAGACGGACTACGAGACCGGCAACGCCGCCTTCGTCTGCTACGACGAGCCCACCGCGACCGCCTCCGGCAAGGCTGCCGGCACCGCGTACTTCTCGACCACCGGCTACGCGAGCGCGGGCCAGATCGGCGACGCCATCATTTCCGCCGGCGTCGACTCGTGGAGCTACAACACGACGCTTCTCATCTACCAGGGCCTCGACCGGGGTCGCGCCATCATCGACTCGCTCGCGCAGATCGCCGCGGTGCTCGCCGTCGTGATCATGGTGGCCGCCGTCTCGCTCATCTCGGGCGCCTTCACCATCTCCATCTCCGAGCGCACGCGCCAGTTCGGCCTGCTCTCGTCTCTCGGCGCGTCGCGCCGCCAGCTGAGAAGGACCGTCCTCGCGGAGGCCGCGATCCTCGGGCTCGTGGGCATCCCGCTGGGGCTCGCGCTCGGCGTGGGCGGGGCCGCCGTCGCCTTTGCCGTCACGGCCGACGGCTGGACGGCGATGCTGCGGGAGACGACCTCGGTGAGCCTGGTCGTGGCGCCCGCCGACCTCGCGCTCGCCATCGGGCTCTCGGCGGTCACGCTGCTCGCGAGCGCCCTCGCGCCTGCCCTGCGCGCGAGCCGGGTCTCTGCCGTCGACGCCATCCGCTCCTCCGCGGACGTCCGGCCGAGCCGTCGCCTGCGCCGCGTCTTCGCGCGACGCCGCACCGCCCTGGACGACCTCTCCGCCGACCGTCGCCGGCCCCGCGGCCTCGCGGCGCGCCTCGGAGGTATGCCGGCGTTTCTCGCCCGGCGAACGCTCGCCGTCTCCGCCGGCAAGCAGCGGGTCTCCGTAATCGCGCTCGCCGTCTCCGTGGCGCTGCTCGTAACCGCGGGCCTCGTGAGCGACTACCTCCACGGCGCCACGGGCTACATCGACACGGGCACGGCGGACCTCAGGGTAAACCTCTTCGCCGAGACGGACGACGACTACCTCCCCTTCGGCGACCTCGTGGCGCAGACCAACACGCTCGCAGGGCGCGCCGAGCAGGTCGCCGGCGTGTCGGAGACGAGCGTCACCTCGCAGGGCTCCGTGGCGTTTCGCCTCGACGCCGCCGGCGTGGACGCGGATGCCCTCGAGACCTTCATGCAGGAGAGCCCCTACGGCGCGTACTACCTCGACGCCGCAGGCTACGGATCCGCTCATCTCGTGCTCCTCGACGACGCCACGTGGCACGCGCTCGCGGAGTCGCTCGGGCTCTCGGATGCCGAGAAGGACCCGGCCACGCTCTCGTGCGTCGTCCTCAACGCCGCCAACGTCTCCAACGATGAGACCTACGGCACGGTGCGTCCCTTCACGGGCGCGGCGGACACGATCGAGCTGCTCGCCAATCCCGAGAACAGGGCCTCCGACCAGTGGCTCGGGCCCGCGGGCGACGGCACCTTCGGCCTCGTCACCATGGACGACGACACGATGGAGACCGTCGTGGCCGTGCCGGCGGACGAGCTGGGAATGGCCGCCGTCGCTCAGGTGCACGTGGCCGCCTACGCGGAGGGGCTCGGCGACGCCGCGCCCTTCTCGGCGGACGACCTGGGCGCCAACGCCCCCAATGTCATCATGCCCGCGCGCGCCGTGGCGGCGAGCGGCGCCGCCGAGACCGTGCGCCAGGGGATGTCCTCGAGCACGGTCTACGCGACGCTTGCGCCGGGCGCCGACGACGCCGAGACGCTCGACGCGCTGGAAGAGGCACTGGAGGACGTCGCGGACTATGGCTCCCTGGGCACGTACAACCTCGTGGAGCTGGCCCGCCAGAGCCGCGCGATGGAGCTCACCGTCAACGTGTTCCTCTACTGCTTCGTCGCGATCACGCTTGCGATCTCCGTGGCAAACGTCTTCAACACCATCGCCTCCGGGCTCATGCTGCGCACGCGCGAGTTCGCGGCGCTGCAGTCCGCGGGCATGGGGCGGCGCGGCTTCCGGCGCATGATCGTGGCCGAGTGCTCCGACGTGGCCGTCAAGGGGCTCGTTGGCGGCGTGGTGCTGGCCACGCTCGTCAACTACGCGCTCTTCCAGGCGATGAGCGCCTCGATCTCCACGCTCGTGCTCGAGATGCCGTGGGGTCACGTGGCGCTGGCGTTTGCCGTGGTGGTGGCCGTGCTCGCCCTGAGCGCCGGCTACGCGCTGCGCAGGACGCACGCCATGAACCTCGTGGACGCCCTCAGATCGGACGTGATGTGATGGGTGTCCGGCGGCAACTTGACAAAGGGACTGTCCCTCTGTCAAGTGTGTTCGTGAGGTACACGCTGAGGTCGCTGGCGGCAAACCGGGTGCGGACGGCGGTCACGGTGGCGGGCATCGCGCTGGCCACGGGCCTTCTCATGGCCGTGCTCGCCAGCGTGACGAGCCTGCAGGAGGGGCTCGCCAACCAGAGCCGCGAGACGGGCGGCGTCTGGCAGGTGGAGCTCCGGGAGACCGACGACGCCGAGCTGGCACGCCTGCGCGAGGCCGCAGGCGGAAGGCTCGACCGCCTGGCGACGCAGCGCGACCTCGGCGCCGCGCCCTTCTCGGCCGCCGACGCCGAGCGCTACGGAACCTACCTCTCCGTCCTGACGCTGCCCGAGGAGCAGGGCGGCACCGCGCGCTGCCGGGGCGACCTCGCCCACGAGGTGAAGCCCTCCCCCGCCGTCTCGGAGGGCCGCCTCCCCGAGAGGGACGGCGAGATCGCGCTCACCTCCAACCTGCGCGACGTCGAGCTCAC
>CALUJT010000149.1 GCA_944321005.1 uncultured Atopobiaceae bacterium
TGGATCGTGAAGACGGTCTTCACGTTGGCGCACTGCGGGACCTGCTGGTAGAACTCGCGCAGGAACACGCAGCACAGCGCCGTCTGCCAGTCGTTGCAGTGCAGGACGTCGCACTCGAGCTCGGGCACCTTGGCGATGGCCTCGCAGATGGCCTTGGAGAAGAACGCGAAGCGCTCGCCGTCGTCGAAGTAGCCGTAGAGGCCGTCGCGCTTGAAGTAGGCCTCGTTGTCGATGAAGTAGAAGTCGAGGTCCTGCAGCGAGAGCTTCTCGATGCCGCAGTACTCGTTGCGCCAGGCGAGCGGGACGTAGAAGTCCGCGACGTGCTTCATCTGGTCCTTGTACTCCTGCGGGATGCTGTCGTACTTGGGCAGGATGACGTTGACGCGCGCACCGGCGTGCTTGAGGGCGCGGGGAAGGGAGCCGGCGACGTCCCCGAGGCCGCCCGTCTTGGCAAACGGGACGGCCTCAGAGGACGCGAAGAGCACCCTCAACTTCCTGCGCTTGGCATTGGTTGGCATGGGTGTTCTCCTCGCTGACTAATGGGCCTTTTCCTTGATCAGGACGTCCTCGGGGGTGCCCCTGAGCTCGGTCCCGGCAGGAACGACGTTGCCGCGGTCCACGATGGCGTTCTCCACGCGCGCGCCGCTCTTGACGACGCAGCCCTGCATGACGATGGAGTTGCGGACCGTGGCACCGGCCTCGATGATGACGTTGCGGCCCAGGATGGAGTCGCTCACGCTGCCGTAGATGCGGTCGCCCGAGGACGCCGCGGAGTTGCAGACGTGGCTGCCGATCTCGAACTTCGCGGGGGGCGTGTCGTGGGCCTTGGTGAGGATCGGGCGGTCGCTCGGGAAGAGCTCGGCCGCGACCTTGGGATCGAGCACGTCCATGTTGGCGCGGAAGTAGGCGCGCTTGTTGAAGATGGGGGCGACGTAGCCGTCGAAGTCGTAGGTGCGCACGTTGACGCGGCCGAAGTCGCCGGCCATCGCCTCGAAGAGGTCGAGGTAGTCGGTCGCCGCGTACCAGTCGAACATGTCGAGCAGCAGCTGGCGGTTGATGACGAAGCAGTCGAGGAACATCGTCTCGCCGAAGGTGGTGCCGTGGTGGACGCCGCAGACGCGACCGTCCTCGACGTCAAACGCCGTCACGTCCGCGTCCTTCTCGGAGGCCGTCTTGGTGAGGACGGTGACATCGGCGCCGGAGGCCTTGTGGGCCTCGTAGACCTTGTCGAGGTCGACGTTGTACACGAAGTTTGCCGTCGAGAAGAACACCGCGTCGGAGGTGCTGCGGGTGAAGTAGACCTTGTTGTGCACGAGGTCGCGCAGCAGGAAGCGGGCGCCGGTGCGGGAGGTGCCGAAGGCGGAGCCGGGCAGGATGAACAGGCCGCCGTTCTTGCGGTCGAGACCCCACTCCTTGCCGGAGCCCACGTGGTCGATGATGGAGCGGTAGTTGTACGGCATGACGATGCCCATGGTGCGGATGCCGCAGTTCACGAAGTTGGACATCGCAAAGTCAACCAGGCGGAAGCGGCCGAAGTACGGCAGCGACGCCATCGGGCGGCTCTCGTTGAGAGGGCTCGACTCCTTGGCGGAGTAGTTGCAGGTAACAAGGCCGATGACCTTTTCCATGGTTAGTTCTCCCCCTTCCCGACAACCACGTCGTTGCCGATGACGGCGGTGTCCTTCGTGGTGTCGACGCTGCCGACGCTGACGTTCTCCTCAACCACGGAGTTCTCGCCGAGGATGGCGCGAACCACGCGGGCGCCGTCCTTGACCTTGGCGCCGGGCAGCAGCACGGAGTCCACGACGGTGGCGCGCTCGCCCACGTAGGCGTCGGTCGAGAGGATCGAGTGCTTGACGCTTCCCAGGACCTGGCAGCCGTTGGCGACGAGGCAGTCGTCGATGTTGCCGTCCTTGCCCACGAACGCCGGCGGGCGCGTGGAGGAGTTGCTCATGATGGGGAACGTGGTGCTGAAGATGTCGAAGTCCGGGTTGGGGCCGAGGAGGTCCATGCTCGTCTCGTGATAGCTGGAGATGGTGCCGACGTCACGCCAGAAGCCCTCGAACTTGTAGGTGAACAGGCGCTTGCCGTCGCCCAGGAGCTTGGGGATGATGTCTCCGCCAAAGTCGTGGCTGGAGTTCTTGTCGTTGGCGTCCTCCTTCAGCGTCTCGACGAGAAGGTCGGCGTTGAAGATGTAGATGCCCATGGAGGCGAGGTTGGAGTCGGGCTGCTTGGGCTTCTCGGTGAACTTGGTGATGCGGCCGTCGTCCTCGGCGGTCAGGATGCCGAAGCGGGAGGCCTCCTCCCAGGGCACCGGCATGACGGCGATGGTGAGGTCGGCGTTGTTCCGCTTGTGGTTGGCGAGCATGTCGTCATAGTCCATGCGGTAGAGCTGGTCGCCCGAGAGGATGAGGACGTACTCGGGGTCGTTCTGCTCGATGTAGCCCAGGTTCTGGGTGACGGCGTCGGCCGTGCCCTCGTACCAGGCACCGCCCGTCTGGGTGGCGTACGGCGGCAGGATGGAGACGCCGCCGTTGCGGTCGTCGAGGTTCCACGCGGAGCCCGTTCCGATGTAGCTGTGCAGCAGGTACGGACGGTACTGCGTCAGGACGCCCACCGTGGTGATCCCCGAGTTCGCGCAGTTGGAGAGCGCGAAGTCGATGATGCGGAACTTGCCGCCGAACGAGACCGCAGGCTTTGCCACATTGCTCGTCAGCGCACCGAGCCTGCTGCCCTGACCTCCCGCCAGGAGCATTGCGATGCACTCTTTCTTGCTCATACCCCCACTCCTTTCGACAACCCATCACAGGGAGCGAAAGCCCCCCGTACGTACACCTAAATGTGCCAGATGTCAGCCATGTACTCGCGGATAGTTCGGTCAGAAGAGAAGTATCCGGCCTTGGCGGTATTGTGGAGCGCCGCCTTGTTCCACGCGTGACGGTCGCCGTAGGCGCCGGTGAGCTCGTCCCACGCCTGGACGTAGGCGTGGAAGTCGCGGAGAACCAGGTCGGGGTCGTTGTCCGCCATGAGGTAGTCGCGGATGCTCTCGAAGTTGCCCGAGAGGCGGGCGAGGCTGCCGTCGGTGAGCATGTCGACGACGCGGCCGAGGTGGTCGCGGTCGGCGTTGTACTGGTCCCACGCGTAGTAGCGGCCGCTCGCGCGCAGGGCCTCGACCTCGTCGGCGTGCAGGCCGAAGATCTTGATGTTCTCGGGGCCCACGAGCTCGGAGATCTCGACGTTGGAGCCGTCAAGGGTGCCCAGGGTGATGGCGGCGTTCATCATGAGCTTCATGTTGGACGTGCCGGAGGCCTCGGCGCCCGCCACGCTGATCTGCTCGGAGATCTCGGCGGCGGAGTAGATGAGCTGCGCGTTGGAGACCGCGAAGTTGGGCACGAAGGCCACCTTGATCTTGTCGTTCACGCGCTCGTCGTTGTTGATGACGTCGGCGACCGAGTTGATGAGGCGGATGACCTCCTTGGCGAAGGTGTAGCTCTGGGCGGCCTTGCCGGAGAAGATGAAGGAGGTCGGGCGCGGGCTGTAGCTCGAGTCGGAGAGCATGCGGTTGTAGATGTCGAGCACCTTGAAGACGTTCAGCAGCTGGCGCTTGTACGCGTGGAAGCGCTTGACCTGGACGTCGAACACGGTGTTGGTGTCGAGCACCACGCCGGAGGTCTCCTTGACGTAGGCCGCCAGGCGCTCCTTGTCGGCCTTCTTGGCCGCCTCCATGCCGTCGAGGAACGAGGCGTCGTCCTCGAAGGGCACGAGCTTCTCGAGCTCCATCGCGTCATCGAGCCAGCCGTCGCCGATGGCGTTGGTGATGAGCTTGGAGTAGGAGGGGTTGGCCTCGCAGAGGAAGCGGCGCGGCGAGACGCCGTTGGTCTTGTTGTTGAAGCGCTGCGGGACCATCTCGTAGAACTCGTGGAAGACGGTGTCCTTGAGGATCTGCGTGTGCAGCGCGGAGACGCCGTTGATCGAGTGGCTGAAGATGATGGAGAGGTTGGCCATTCGCACCTGGCCGTCCCAGAGGATGGCGGTGTTGCGCAGGACGTCCGTCCAGTTGCCGTCGTTGGGCGAGAGCTTCACGGAGAGGCTGTCGCGGTAGCGGCGGTCGACCTCCTCGATGAACATGTAGAGGCGCGGAAGGAGCGTGCGGAACGTGTTGATGGGCCACTTCTCCAGGGCCTCGGGCATGACCGTGTGGTTGGTGAAGGAGATGGTCTCGAGGCAGACCTGGTATGCGGCGCTGAAGTCCATGCCCTTCTCGTCAACGAGCAGGCGCATGAGCTCGGGGCCGCACATGGCGGGGTGCGTGTCGTTGGTGTGGATGGACACGTGCTTGCCGAGGTTCTCCCAGTCGGGGCCGAACTCTCGCTCGTAGGTGCGCAGGATGGTCTGCAGGCCGGCGGAGACGAAGAGGTACTCCTGCTTGAGGCGGAGCATCCGGCCGTGCTCGCCGGCGTCGTTGGGATAGAGGATCGTGGAGATGGCCTCGACGTCGGAGCGGAACTTGTTGGCGCGGGCGTAGTCGCCGGCGTTGAACGCGTCAAGGTCGAAGTCCTCGACGTAGGGCTCGGCCGACCACAGGCGCAGCTTGTTCACGACCTTGCCGCCGTAGCCAACGATGGGCACGTCGTAGGGCACGGCGCGGACGATCTCGCCGCCCTCCTGCGTGAACCAGAAGCGGCCGTTCTCCTCGTGGCGGACGACCTGCCCGCCAAAGCGCACGAGCACGGCGCTGCCGTCCTTGCGGGTCTCCCACGGGAAGCCGTTGGCAAGCCAGTTGTCCGTGCGCTCGACCTGGCGGCCGCCCTCGATGTACTGGCGGAAGAGGCCGTAGCGATAGCGCATGCCGTTGCCGTAGCCTGCGATGCCCTCGTGGGCCATGGAGTCCAGGAAGCAGGCGGCGAGGCGGCCGAGGCCGCCGTTGCCGAGGCCTGGGTCGACCTCCTGGCGGCAGATGTCCTCAAGGCTCGCGCCCATGGACTCGATGCCGTCGGCCACGAGGTCACGGATGCCGAAGTTGATCAGGTAGTTGTCGAGAAGGGGGCCGAGAAGGAACTCGAGGGAGAAGTAGTAGACCTTCTTGTCCTCCTTGCCGTGGGACTCGGGGAAGATCGCACGGCCCTTGTTGGCGATGAGCTGGGCAAGGGCGAAGTAGCGCTCCTGCTCGGGCAGCTCCTCGAAGGGGGTGCCGTAGCGCGAGACGCACTCCTCGCGGTACTGCTCGACGAAGTCCTCGGTGCTCTCGAAAATCTTGGTGGTAGACAAACTAACTCCTTGCTTCGGGGGGTACTTACACGAGAGGGCGGCTACTTGCTCGCCGCCTTCTTCGTTGACGTGGTTTTGGCCTTGGCGACAGGCTTGACCTCGGCCTTCTTTGTCGCGGTCTTGGTCGCGGCGGTCTTGGTGGCCGTCTTCTTGGCGGCGGCCTTGGCGGTGGTCTTCTTGGCGGTCGCGGACCTGGAGGCCGTCGAGGCCTTCCTGGTGGTGGTCTTCGTCGCGCCCTCGGCGGCGGGCTTCTTCTTGGCCGGGCGGCGCAGCGTGCCGGTCTTCTTGAGGATCATGCC
>CALUJT010000150.1 GCA_944321005.1 uncultured Atopobiaceae bacterium
AGAACTCGGAGAAGCGGGGCTCGCCGGCGCGGGCGAGGTCCTCGCCGTTGGCGAGCTCGCGCACCGCCGCGACGAAGGCGGCCTCCGCGCCGGAGCGAAAGACGAGGGAGAGCTGGACGTCCTCGGCAAAGAGCGAGTCGGTCACCTTTCCGCCGGCGTCCGCGCACAGACGGGTCACGCGGTCGTAGAGCGCGTACGGCAGCTGCACGGTGACGGGCGTCACGAGCGTCATCTCCACTACCAGCCCGCCCCTCTCGGCCTCGCCTACCGCGGCCTGCGTGGCGGCGGTATAGGCGCGCACGAGCCCTCCCGGACCCAGGAGCGTGCCCCCGAAGTAGCGCGTGACCACGCAGCACACGTCCGCCAGGCCGGAGCCGCGCAGAACGTCGAGCGTGGGCATACCGGAGGTGCGGCTGGGCTCGCCGTCGTCCGAGCAGCGCTCGCGCCCGTCCGCGAGAATCCAGGCGGGGACGTTGTGGCGCGCGTCGTGGTGGCGGCCGCGGACCTCTGCGACGAAGGCGTCCGCCTCTGCCTCCGAGCACACGTGCGCGAGCTGGGCGATGAAGCGGCTGCGCCTGTCCTCGAACTCGCCCACGGCCTCGGCACCGGCGCGCAGCGTGCGGTACCCCTCGGGAAAGACTGCCACGACGCCCTACCGCTCCACGCGGAGCACGGCGCTTCCCGCCGCGACCTCGGCACCGCACACGTGCTCGACCTGCGCAAAGGCGTCCGAGTTGGTGACGGTCACGATGACGGTGCCGTCCACGCCGCTCTCCTCCATGAGGGTGCGGTCGAAGCTCATGACGGGCTCGCCGGCGCGCACGCTGTCGCCCTTGCCAACAAAGAGCCTGAAGCCCTTCCCGCGCAGCCGCACGGAGTCCACGCCCACGTGGAGAAGGACCTCGGCCCCCTCCTCCGTCTTGAAGAGCAGGGCGTGCTTGGTCTTGACGTCCGCCGCCACGACGCCGGAGACGGGCGCGAAGGCCACACCCCCGGTGGCCACGATCCCCAGGCCGCAGCCGAGCATCCCCTGGGAGAAGACCGGGTCGCTCACCTCGCTGAGCGGAACGACGCGCCCCGAGACCGGTGCGTCTATGGAGCGAGGATCGTCCTCAGCGGCAATGGCCGCGGGCTTCTTGACGCGCACGGCGTCCAGCATGTCGAGCAGACCCACGAGAGAACCTTTCATCGAAAGGGCGTCCCCTTCCGGCAGCGCACAGACCTTGCCCGACCGTCTCAGCCAGCGAGAAGAACCGCGCCGCGGACGGTCGAATGGACATAGTATATACCGCTCGCCGCCGAGGGAGAACCGCTCAAGTCATGCTAGAATCACTCTCGCGAGGTGGGCCAGGCGACCGCGGGACGCGCAAGCGTCATGAGGAAAGTCCGGGCTCCACAGGGCAGGATGCCGGCTAACGGCCGGGCGGGGTAACCCGACGGAAAGCGCCGCAGAAAAGAAGACTCCAACTGGCCGGCCCCCGGGCCGCGCAAAGGGAAAAGCTGAAACGGTGGTGTAAGAGACCACCAGCGTCGTGGCAACACGGCGGCTTGGCAAGCCCCATCCGGAGCAAACGCAAATAGGAGCGCGATGGTGTGGCCCGCACTGCGCTCGGGTTGCGCGCTAGAGGCGGTCGGTGACGACCGTCGTAGATAAATGGCCGCCCACGACAGAACCCGGCTTACAGGCCCACCTCGCACCCTCTCACCTCATCGCTCCACCGCAAAGCGGAGCGGCCCCGGGCCGGAGGGCTCGGGGCCGCGAAGGCGGGCGAGGTTGGTGCGCGGCGACTAGTCGAGGTCGCCGAAGTCGTTCACGCTGACGGCGGGCGTCGCGGGGGCCACGGGCGTGGGGGCCGCGATGGGGGCCTCGGCGCGGGCGGCGGCGGAGCCGTTGGGCGTGCTCGCAAAGGAGACCTGAGCCGGGAAGACGGTCTCGGCGTCGTCCATGAAGTGCTGGAGGAGCTTCTTGTACTCGGCGCGGAACTCCTCGCGGGAGGCCTTCAGGCGATCGATCTCGTCGAGCTCGTTCTGCTTCTCGGCGAGGGCCTGGCGGATGACCTCGCGGGCCTTGGCGTCGGCGTCGTTGCGGATCTTCTCGGCGTTGTCGCGCGCCTCGGCGACGAGCTTGTCGGCGGACTGCTGGGCGACGATGAGCACCTGGGAGATCTGGCGCTCGGAGGCGGTGATGGTGTCGACCGGCGCGGGCGCGGGCGCGGGGGCGGCCACGGTGGCGGCGCCGCGCTCCTCGAGGCTGGCGATCTGCGCCTGGGCGGCGGAGAGCTGCTGCTCGGTGGAGGTCAGGCGACCCTTGAGGTCGGCGATCTTCTGGAGCATCGCGTCCACCTCTGCGGAGAGCTGCTCGAGGAAGTTGTCGACCTCCTCGGTGTCATAGCCGTGCTTGGAGGGAGAGAAGGTCTGCTGCTCGATGTCTGCTGGTGTGATTGCCATTCTTGTTCCCTTTCGCTTCGCAGTGACGCGGGCCGGGCCCGTGAAACCGTACTGGACAGATTTTACAAAATTAGGTAGTAGAGCACCCGCTCGATGAGGGTGAGCGCCAATATTGCCACAACTGGCGAGAAGTCGACCCCCATGACGGGCGGGATGAAGCGCCTGAAGACGTTCAGGAACGGCTCCACGAGCATGCCCATAGCGGCCCGGATGTCGTCCAGGAGGCCGCCCGTGCGCGGCAGCCAGGACATGAGGCACCAGATGACGATGACCCACCCGTAGATGTCAATGAGCCGTTGAACGAGGACGAAGAGCGTGTAGAAACCCATGGAAGCCTTTCCGTGATCGAGACGTGTCCGCCCGGCGGCTTGGCAGCCTGCCTGACAAGCCGCCGGGGCTAGTCGCCCGCGAGCTCGCGGGTGCGCGCCAGCGCCGCGTCCACCGCGGCGAACGAGCCCTCGAAGAGCAGGGGCTCGAGCTCCTCCAGCGCGGCGGCGGTGGTGCCGCCCGGAGAGGTGACGCGCTCCATGTATACCCGCGGATGCACGCCCTCAGTCACGAGCTGCTCGGCGCACCCGAGCATCGTGGCCTCGAGAAACTCCCGGCAGGTCTGCGCGGGGAGCCCGGCGCGCACGCCGGCGCGCGTGAGCGTGTCCACGAAGAGCGAGAAGAACGCGGGCGCGGTGCCCACCACGGCGCTCGAGACGTCGAGCTGGTCCTCGCGCATGACGGCGACGGCGCCGAGGGAGCGGAAGAGCGCGCAGGCGAGCTCGAGGTCGGCCGCGGTGGCGGCGGAGCCCGCGCACACGGCGGTCGCGCCCGAGCGCACCTGGACGGGCAGGTTGGGCATCACGCGGACCACGCGGGCGCCCGGCAGGGCGGCCTCGATCGCGGCGAGCGGCACGCCCGCGGCGATCGAGATCACGAGCCTGTCGGCCACGCCCCCCGCGAGCGTGGCCATCACGTCGCCCAGCACCTGGGGCTTCACGGCCAGGACCACCACGTCGGGGCCCTCGGGGAGCAGCTGGGCGCCGTCCTCGAACGCGCGGCAGCCCAGCGCCTCGAAGGCCTCGCGCCGGCTCGCGTCCCGGTCCGCCACCGTCACGCGCTCGGGCGGGAGCGCCCCGGACTCCACGAGCCCGCGCGCGATGGCCCCGCCCATGGAGCCCACGCCGACGACGCCTACGGTGCAGGAGAGCTCACTCATCCCGGTCATCCCCTACCTCGTGAGGTCGCCGTCGGCGACGAGCTTGTCCACGTCGGCGGCGGAGAGGGTCACGCCGGCGGGCAGCACCGCGAAGACGCGGTCGCCGAGCTCCTCGACGGAGCCCGAGATGCCGCAGGAGAGGCCGAAGCAGAAGTCCAGGATGCGCTTGGCGGTGTCGATGTTGGTGTTGCGGAACACGAGCGCCACGGGCTGGCCCGTCCTCACGCGGCGCACGACGGTCTGCACGTCGTCGTAGGAGACGGGCTTGAGCACGTAGGGCGGCAGCTGGCCCGAGTTCACGCGCGAGATCGTGCGGGGGCCGAGGTCGCCGGGCGTGGGCGCGCCGGAGGTGCCCAGGACGGCCGTGGTGTCGTGGTCGCGCGGAGCCGCGTAGGCGTCGTAGGACGGGCGGGGCGCCGGCTGCTGCTGCGGAGCGTACTCCGGCCTCGGGGAGGCCACGGGGCGTCCGGAGCGGGTGTAGACCGAGACGCTCTCGGCCTCGGGGCGCGGCGTGTTGCCCAGGAGGCGCGGGCTCGAGCCGGGGTCGCGGCGACGGGACTCGCGCGCGTAGCCGGCGTCCCCCTCGAGGTCGTCCTCCTCGTAGTAGTCGTCCTCGTAGTACTCCTCGTCCCCGCCGCGCAGACGGTCCCTGATGGTGTCGAGGAAGCCCATGTTCTTCTCCTTCTCTCTTCGCGCCGCCGCGGCGGACGCGCTCCTTACGCTATCTCAGGGCGTAGCCCTGGTCGAACACGCACCTGCCAAGCCGGACGAGGGTCGAGCCCTCCTCCACCGCGATCTCGAAGTCGTCGCTCATGCCGCACGAGAGCGTCTCGAGCGGGAGACCCGTGCGCCCGCGCAGCTCCTCCGCGAGGTCCCTCAGGCCGGAGAAGGTGCGCCGCGCGGCCTCGGCGTCGCCCGCCGGGGCCATCGTCATGAGGCCGAGCACCCGGATGCCCGGGAGAGCCGCCACGTCCTCGGCCGCGGCCAGGAGCCCCTCGGGCGAGAAGCCCGACTTCGAGGCCTCGCCCGAGACGTTGGCCTCCAAAAGGACGTCCGCCACGATCCCGCGCGCCTGGCAGCGCGTGGACACCGCCTCGGCGAGGTGCGCCGAGGAGATGGAGTGGATGAGCGTCACACGGCCGATGACCTGGTTGATCTTGTTCTTCTGGAGGTTGCCGATCATGTCGAAGCGCAGGTCCTCGCACCCCGGCTCGCCCTCCAGGGCGGCGAGCTTTCGCGAGAGCTCCTGGGGCCGGTTCTCGCCAAAGGCGCGCCAGCCGGCCCGCCGGGCGAGAAGGACCTCGCGCGCGGTGACCGTCTTTGACACGGCGATGGGCAGCACGTCGGCCGCCGACCGGCCCGCGCGCGCCGCCGCCCCGGAGATCCTGTCGAGGATCTCGCCCCTGCGCTCCATGAGGAACGCCCCGTATGACTCGTCGAGCCCGTCCATCAGGCCCTCGCCTCTTCCCCTTCGCTCCCTGCGGGCGCGCCCTCGGGCCATGCCCACGGGCGCCTCCCCATGACCGCGAGGGCGCCGTGCCTTCCGCACCGCCCGCCCTCGGCCCTGTACGAGAAGAACCTCTCCGTGGCGCTCGCGGTGGAGACGCCGGCGACCTCGATGCGCTCGGGGCCCACCCCGGCGGACGCGAGCGCCGCCACGACGGCGCGCTCGAGGTCGAGGTGACGGCCGTCGAGGGCCACGTCCTCGCCGAAGGCGTCGACGAAGCTCCCGAGGAGCTCCTCGGAGACCTCGTAGTCGGCGGCCCCGATGTGGGGCCCCACGTAGGCGCGCAGCTCGCTCGCGTCGCAGCCGGCCTCGGCCGCGAGCGCGCGAGCGGCCTTCTCGGATATGCGCGCCATCGTGCCGCGCCACCCCGAGTGCGCCACGGCGAAGCCGCCGGGGCACGTGAG
>CALUJT010000151.1 GCA_944321005.1 uncultured Atopobiaceae bacterium
CGGGCGTCCTCGGCGCGGTTGGCCGCGAGCACGAGCTCCAGGTGCTCCGCGGCGGTGAGGTCGTCGTAGAAGGCGGGGACGTCCGGCACGAAGGAGAGCGTCCCGGGTACCAGGCGCGTGCGCCCCGTGAAGGGCTCGCCGGTCACCAGAATCTCCCCCGCGTCCGGCTCCAGCCAGCCCGCAAGGCAGCGGAAGAGGGTGGACTTGCCCGCGCCGTTGGGACCGGTCAGAAACGCCACCTGCCCCGCCGCGAGCGAGAATGACACGTCCTCCCACACCGGCACGTCACCGTACCCAAAGCAGAGGTCCCGCACCTCGAGCACCGCGTCAGCCATGCCGCCCCCTTTCGTCGATGCGGAGATGATAGCCCACCGGCCACCCGTTCCTCTCGTCCCTCCCATTCATCGCGCCCAAACGGACGCTTTCGGTCAGGATTTGCCATCGAAGTGGTCGCCCAGACGCGATGAACGAGAAGCCCCGAGCCCCCACCCATCGGTCTGAGCGAGGACCGAGACGGAAAGGCCCGCCCGCACTTCTCGGCCAGCGACTTTTGGGCAAAGCCCAATGAGCTGGCGAGAAGTGCGGGCGGGCCTTCAGGTACGCGAGAACCTACGCGAAGTCCTCGATTTGGGCCTTGAGCTGCTCGATCGTGGCGGTAAGCTCGGCGGCCTGGGCGCGCTTCTTCTCGATGACGGCGGGCGCGGCCTTGGCGACGAAGCCCTCGTTGGAGAGCGTGCGCTCCACGCCCGCAAGGTCCTTCTCGGCCTTGGCGAGCTCCTTGGTCAGGCGCGCGGACTCGGCGGCGAGGTCCACGAGGTCGCCCACGCGGACGAAGATCTCGAGCGCACCGTCCGCCACGGAGACGCAGCCCTCCGGCTTCTGGGCGTCAGCGGCGGCCGTGAAGGCGCCCACGTGGCCGACGGAGCGCACGAAGCCCTCCTGGCCGGCGAGCACGGCGGCGTCCTCGCAGCAGCAGCGCACGCACACGTCGAGCTCGGCGCGGGGCGAGAGGCGGTAGCGGGCGCGCGTGGAGCGCACGCAGGAGATGACGCGCTTGGCGAGCTCGAAGTCCTTCTCGGCACGCTCGTTCACGAACTCGGCGAAGCGCTCCGGCTCCGGCCAGGCGGCGACCATGAGGAACTCGGCGGAGTGGTCGTCCAGGCCGCTCGCGGGCAGGGCGTCCCAGACGCTCTCGGTCACGAACGGCATCACGGGGTGGAGCAGCCTCATGCAGGTGTCCAGGACGAAGACGAGGTTGCGCTGGACCTGGAGGCGCTCCTCGGGGGTGCCGTCGAGGAGGCGGCCCTTGCAGAGCTCGATGTACCAGTCGCAGACGTCGCCCCAGAAGAAGCTCTGGATCTCGCGGGCGTAGTCGCCGAAGGCGTAGGTCTCCAGCTGCTCGGTGGCGTGCGCGACGGCGCGGGCCAGGCGGGAGAGCATCCACGCGTCCTCGGGCGTCACCGCGGCCGGGGCGCCCGGCTCGTAGCCCTCGAGGTTCATCTGGACGAAGCGGCTCGCGTTCCAGATCTTGGTCACGAAGCCGCGAGCCTGCTCGGTGCGCGGGCTGTCGATGAGCCGGTGGGTCTTCTTGTCGATGTTGGCGTCGAACTTGACGTCCTGGTTGTTGGTGATGAGCGTGAGGAGGTTGTAGCGCATGGCGTCCGCGCCGTACTTCTCCATGAGCTCCATCGGATCCACGCCGTTGCCCTTGGACTTGGACATGCGGCTGCCGTCCTTGGCCAGAATCGTGGCGTAGATGTAGACGTCGTGGAAGGGCACCTCGTCGGTGAAGTAGAGCGAGCTCATGATCATGCGGGCCACCCAGAGGGCGATGATGTCGCGCGCGGTCACGAGGACCTTGGTGGGGTGGTGCTCGGCGAGCTCAGAGGTGTCGTCCGGCCAGCCCTGCGTGGCGAAGGTCCACAGCTGGCTCGAGAACCAGGTGTCGAGGACGTCCTCGTCCTGGTGCACGTGGTGCCCGCCGCACTTGGGGCAGACGTCCGTGTCCTCCATGAGGGCGTCCTCCCAGCCGCAGTCCTCGCAGTAGAAGACCGGGATGCGGTGGCCCCACCAGAGCTGGCGCGAGATGCACCAGTCCTTGAGGTTGTCCATCCAGGTGAGGTAGGTCTGGGTCCAGCGCTCGGGATGGAACTTGACCTCGCCGTCGCGCACGACCTGCGTGGCGCGCTCCTTGAGCTTGTCCACGGCGACGAACCACTGCTCGGAGAGCCAGGGCTCAAGAGCGGTGTTGCAGCGGTAGCAGTGCATGACGGAGTGGTCGAGCTCCTCGACCTTCTCGAGCAGGCCGTGCTCCTCGAACCACGCCACGACGGCCTCGCGGCACTGGTCGCGGTTCATGCCGGAGAACTCGCCGTAGCCGTCCACCACGACGGCGTGCTCGTCAAAGATGTTGATCTGCGGCAGGTCGTGGGCCTGGCCCATCGCGTAGTCGTTGGGATCGTGCGCGGGCGTGACCTTGACGAAGCCGGTGCCAAAGCCGGCGTCCACGTGCCAGTCGGAGAAGATCGGGATCTCGCGGTCCACGATGGGAAGGCGCACCATCTTGCCCACGAGCTTGGCCTTCTCGGGGTCCTGCGGGGAGACGGCCACGCCCGTGTCGCCGAGCATGGTCTCGGGGCGCGTGGTGGCCACGGTCACGTGGTCGATGCCGTCGACGGGCTCCACGAGCGGGTACTGGAGGTACCAGAGGTGGCCCTTCTCGTCCTGGTACTCGGCCTCGTCGTCGGAGATGGCGGTGCAGCAGGAGGGGCACCAGTTGACGATGCGCTTGCCGCGGTAGATGAGGCCGTCGTGGTACCAGTCGCAGAAGACCTTGCGCACGGCGCGGGAGAACTCGGGGCTCATCGTGAACTTCTCGTCCGAGAAGTCGATGGAGCAGCCCATGCGCTTGATCTGGGAGACGATCGTGCCGCCGTACTCGCGCGTCCAGTCCCAGCAGGCGTCGAGGAACTTCTCGCGGCCGATCTCAAGGCGCGAGACGCCCTCGCTCTTGAGCTTCTTGTCCACCTTGGTCTGCGTGGCGATGCCCGCGTGGTCCGTGCCCAGGATCCAGCGCGTGGAGCGGCCGCGCATGCGGCTGTAGCGCACGTAGGTGTCCTGGATGGAGTCGTCCATCGCGTGGCCCATGTGCAGGATGCCCGTGACGTTGGGCGGCGGGATGACGACGGTGCAGTCGCCCACCCCCTTGGAGCGCTGGTAGCAGCCGGCGCTCATCCAGCGCTCGATGAGCTCGGGCTCGGCGGTCTGGGGATCGTAGTTCTTGGGCATCTCTTCCACGGTCTGTCCTCTCGTGGTGCGCGTTCATATCAGCTCAACAGGATAGCACGCGAGAGGTGCCGTCTCCGCGGGAGCGCGGGCCGGCGCGGGCGCTGCACAGTTTGACCCTTCGCACACAAAGAGGGGGGTATACTCGACTGAAGGGGGGCGCCATGGGCACAGCAGACATCGAGCACTTCGACGCGCACGTTCATCTGGGATGGTTCGCGAACGCGGCCGCGGTTGCTCGCGATGCCGCCAAGCGCGGGCTCGGCATGCTCGCCGTCACGGTGACTCCCGAAGAGTACCCGGGCGTGTGCCGGAACTCTGCCGCTCAGAGCAACGTGATGCCTGCGGCAGGCCTCCACCCCTGGTGGGTCCGGAGCCCCGAGGACGCGGACGCCCTTTGCGAGCTACTCCCTAACGTGCGATTCGTGGGGGAAATCGGCCTCGATGCCTCTCCGCGTCACGAGGCGACATGGGACGCTCAGCTCGCCGCCCTCGTGAAAATTTGCGCCGCGTGCGCACAGACGAGCGATCCCACCGCGCCCAAGGTCCTCTCGATTCATGCCGTCCGCAGCGCGAATAACGTGCTCGACGTCCTCGAGCGCACGGGCGCCGCGACGAGCTGCCGATGCGTGCTCCACTGGTTCTCCGGCAGCTCCGAGGAGCTCTGGCGAGCGGTGCACCTGGGCTGCCTCTTCTCGCTTGGCGAGCGCTCCCTCCAGACGCGCCGCGGTCGCGAGTACGCTCGCATCCTTCCAGTCGAGCGCCTTCTCACGGAGACCGACCTCCCCAAGGGCGAGCGCTCCCCCGCCACCGCCGACGACATCCTCGACTCCCTCAACCGCGCCATCGAAGGAATCGCCGCAGCCCGCAACACCCCAGCCGAAGCCGTGCGCCTTGAGATTGCCGCCAACGCGGCGGAGCTCCTGGGCTGAGCCCGGGTTCCGCTCTGCCGGGCGCGCCATTTGAGCGCCCGCGCCGTCAATGGTAGAGTTGACGGGTCATGAGAGCGCACGAACAGAGGTCCCATGAAGCCGCTTCGCAAGACTACACGCGCCAGGAACAAGGTCACCTCCACGATGCTCGCATCGACGTCGGGCGACCTCGACCTCCCGCTCGACGACGTCGTCATCGTGTTTGCCTGCAGCGAGAACTTCGTCCCGTACCTCTCCGTCGCGGTGCAGTCGATCATCGACAACGCGAGCCCCAGCCGGCGCTACGACATCGTGGTCCTCACGCGCAACATCTCCCCCACGAGCATGATCACGCTCACGAGGCAGGTCACCTCCCCGCACGTGGGCATCGGCTTCCTTGACGTGGACGCCGCGCTCGGCGACATCGAGCTCCCCCACCACGGGCACTTTCGCCCGGAGACCTACTTCCGCCTGCTCGCACCGCAGCTGCTCCCCAACGTCGACAAGGCCATCTACCTTGACTCCGACCTCATCGTCGACGACGACGTTGCCGAGCTCTTCGACGTTGACGTGACGGGCTACAAGCTCGCCGCCACGAGGGACGCTGACACCATCGGGCAAATCGACGGTTACGACGCCACAGTGGGGCCGTACCTCAAGGACGAGCTCGGCATGGACGACCCGCACGACTACTTCCAGGCGGGCGTCCTGCTCATGAACCTCGCAGAGCTGAGAAGAACCGTCACGCCCGAGGAGTTTCTCGCCCTCTCCACCGAGCGCATGTGGCGCTGGCTGGACCAGGACGTGCTCAACAAGGTCGTGAACGGCGACTACGTTCGCGTTCACATGCGCTGGAACTACCTCATGGACTGGCAGCACCTGCGCCGCACCCACATCATCGCAAACGCCCCGGCCGACGTGCGGGCCGAGTACGAGGAGGCGGCGGCGGACCCCGCGGTCATTCACTTTGCGGGTCCGGACAACCGTCCCTGGCTCTACCCGGACGCGGACCGCGCGGAGCTCTTCTGGCACTATGCCATGCGCTCGCCCTACCTGGACGAGATTCGAGGCCAGCTCGAGGAGTCGCGCGCCTCGGTGAGGGGCCTCGCCAAGCGCGTGCAGGTCATGGCGCTCTACAAGGGCATCATGCCCGCATTCGACGCCATCTGCCCCGCCGGCACCCTGCGCAGGAAGGCCGTCATCAAGACCTACATGGGCCTCGGCGGCGCCAACCTGTAAGACGCCTCCGTCATCGATTGGGGACGTGTTTTTTCTCTCAGACTTTTTGGGACAGGTCTTAGAAGACCGGTCCCAAAAAGTCTGCGAGAAAAAACACGTCCCCAATCGACAAAAA
>CALUJT010000152.1 GCA_944321005.1 uncultured Atopobiaceae bacterium
GGCGCGCGCGGCCAACTGCGACGAGTTCGTGGGCCGACTGCCGCAGGGCTACGACACGATGATCGGCGAGAACGGCGCGCGCCTCTCCGGCGGCGAGCGCCAGCGCATCTCCATCGCCCGCGCCCTGCTCAAGGACGCGCCGGTCGTGCTCCTGGACGAGGCCACGGCGAGCCTGGACGTGGAGAACGAGACGCAGGTCCAGGAGGCGCTCTCGCGGCTGCTCGCCGGCAAGACCGTCATCGTGATCGCCCACCGCATGCGCACCGTCATGAGCGCGGACAAGATCGTGGTGCTCGAGGACGGCCGCGTGGCCGAGCAGGGCTCGCCGGAGGAGCTGCTCGCCGCGGGCGGCCTCTTCGCCCGCATGGTCCACCTGCAGACCCAGAGCGCCGATTGGACGCTGTGACAAAGGGACAGTCCCTTTGTCACGTTGGACAATGTGTTAGATATGGTTTACTCTATGCTCAGTAGAGTTAGATATAGCTAACTATTGGAGGCGCATGGGTAAGGGGATGGACATCTGTCTTGCCGTTGACGCCGGCAGCGCCTCGCCTCAGGAGCATCTTGAGGCGAGGTTCGTGCGCTGCCTCGTCTGTCAGGCGGGCATCGTGCTCGCGGGACGCAAGCCGGCCGCAGTCTTTGGCTTCCGGATGCCGCTCGACGATGCCGCTCACCCTACGTCCATACGCCGCCTCCGCGTAAAGGCCCTCATAGGGACCTACGCGTTGCATCTCCTACGCTTTGGCGTGCGCGTCTCCCTGCTGGGATGGCGAGAAGGGCGGGCGATGCTGCTCGTCTGGCGTCCGCGCCGCATCCGGCCTCTCCACTCCGCCGCAGGGGCGCACGAGTTTCTCGCCAAGAACCGCCTCCCCTCTCGCAGCGGAGCGCTCATGGGAGAGCTCCGGCGCCGCCTGCGCGCCTACTACGGCAACAGGGCCCCCTTTCCTCACGAGATCGGCTTTGTCCTCGGCTATCCCATCGAGGACGTCGACGGCTTCATGTCGGACGGGGGACAGGGGGCGCGGGCGTGCGGGCGCTGGAAGGTCTACGGAGACGTGGACGAGGCGCTGCGGCGCTTCAAGGAGCTCGAGCGCGAGGAGCTCAGGATCAAGAGGCTCTACTCCGAGGGAACGCCCCTGCGAGGGCTTCTCCGGATGGCAACGGCATAACAGGGGCGGCTGAGCCCGCACGACGGAGGGAGACTTCCATGAGCAAGAACATCGCGATCGTGTACTGGACGGGGACGGGCAACACCGAGGAGATGGCCCATGCGCTCGAAGCGGGCATCGTCGCCGCAGGGGCCGAGGTCCGCGTCGTGCCCGTCGCGGACTTCTCGGCGGAGGATGTGTCCAACTATGACGCGCTTGCCTTCGGCTGCCCCGCCATGGGCGCCGAGGAGCTGGAGTCCGACGAGTTCGAGCCCGTCTGGGAGGCGTGCCGCGACGCGCTGGGCGACAAGCCCGTGGCGCTGTTCGGCAGCTACGGCTGGGGCACCGGCGAGTGGATGGAGACCTGGCGGGCGGACGCGGAGGGGGCGGGCGTGAACGTGGTCTGCACCGTGATCGCCAACGAGGCCCCCGACGACGATGCCGTCGCCGAGCTCGAGGCGGCCGCAAGGAGCCTCGTAGAGGCGTAATGGCTCGAGCCGAGGCCCCGGGGCCGAGCGGGCTCCGGGGCCGTCTGACGCCCACGATGGATGGGAGGCGCCATGCCGCTGACGCTCGTACTTCTCGCCCTGGGGCTCCTGGGCTCGATTCTCATGTTTGCCGGGGACATGCTGCTCTACTTCACGCCCGGCGCCTACGACATGGACGGCACGCTCAGGCCGTATATGCGCATCATGCGCGACGTGCCCGCCGGCTGCGTGCGGCTTGGAGGAGTGCTTGGGCCGGTCGCCGCGTTCCTGTACGTGCTCGGCTTCGCCGGGCTCGCGCTCACGGCGCGCGGCGAGATGGGCTGGCTCGTCTGGCTGGCCGCGGCGCTGCTCGCCTTTGCCCTCATCTGCGGCGGCGCCTATCACGCCCAGTACGTCTATCTCTCCGTCATCGCCAAGGCGGGGCGAGAAGAACTGTATGACGAGGTCGCAGGCAACATCATGCTCGTCATGCGGTTTGCCACCGTGCCCATGTACCTGGGCTTTGTTGTGCTCGGCGTTGCCATGGTGCTGGGGCAGACGGTCTTTCCCGCGTGGTTTGTCGTCCTCACGCCGCTGGTCACGAGCTTTCTCGGCCTCGTGTGGATGCGCGTGCCGCAGCCGGCGCGTTGCATCCTCTTTGGCGGGTGGAGCAACCTCGTCTTCACGATCATGTTCGTCGCGATGCTCGTGTTCATGGTCGTCTGATGACAGGTGGACGACGTCATCCATGCTACGAAAGCAGCCGTCCCATCTCCGTCCACGAAACGAGCTCCCCCATCCGCGTGGAGAGGCACTCCGCGCCACCATACACCACGGCCTGCCGCCTGGCATCGAGCTCCAGGCGCTCGCCGGCAATGCGGTTGAGCGTCTCGAAGTAGCGACTGCAGTATATTGCGGAGGACTTGCACTCCACCGCTCGGGCGACGCCTCTCCCCCGCTCGATGAGAAGGTCTATCTCCTGCTTGTGGTCGTCTCGCCAGAACGAGAGGCGCGGCGTCCTTTTGCGCGCGTACAGGCGCTTCGATACTTCGGCAACGACCGCGCACTCGAAGAGCCGGCCCGTTGCCTCATCCTCATACAGGTCGTCGGCGGATTCGATCCCTATGAGATGCGCCGCCAACCCAGTGTCATGGAAATAGAGCTTGGGTGACTTCACGAGTCGCTTCGTGCGGTTTGAATAATGCGGGCGCAGCAGGAACACGATGTGGCTCGCCTGAAGAATGGAGAGCCATTCGCGGGCCGTGGCGGGTGAGATGCCGCAGTCGGCAGCCAGCGAGCTCACGTTAAGAAGCTCCCCGCACCGCAGCGCGCAGAGCCGCAGGAAGCTTTGGAAGCCGACAGGGTTTCTCACGCCCAGCTCGGCGCGGACATCGCGCTCGAGATACGTCTGCACGTAATCGGGAAAGAAGTCTCGCGGATCGCGGACGGCATCGTACAGGCGCGGGTACCCGCCCCTGAACAGCCACTCTTGTAGTGTCGACGGCAATTTGCCCGATGCGGCAAGCTCGAACTGAGAAAGCGGGAGGAGGGTGAACAGCGCGACCCTGCCCGCAAGCGACTGGCTGACAGATTTCATGAGCAGGAAGTTCTGAGAGCCCGTGATGACAAACTGCCCGAGCTGTCCCGACTCGTCGACGACTCCCTGCAGATACGAGAAGAGCTCCGGAACTCGTTGCGCCTCGTCAAAGATGACGTGCGACCCATGACGTCTGAGAAAGGTCACCGGATCATCCTCGAACGAACTCCGGACATCAGGAATCTGCCCTGGCTGCCGCAACACGAATGGTGGAAATCCAGGGTAAGAGGTCGGCGGACGTCTATGCGCGAGCGGTCCATGGCGACCTCCTTCACAAGCCGCTACAGGGAGACGCGGGTAAAGTCGGAGGCCATGTGGCGCACACGGTAAATCAGCACCGCCTTGCGCTTCTCATCCGTTCGGTAGAACACCTTGTATCGTCCGTGGTTAGCGCTCCGATACTCATGAGCCGGCCGGTAGCCCTCGGGAAACTGGTAGATGGCATGCGCGTAGGGATTGCGGCATATCGCATCGAAGAGCTCCTCGAGATTGTCGAGAAGGACGTCGGCGTGTTCCTCATCTCCGCTGTACGAGTACACGTAGCCCCAGATGTCTTCCAGGTCGTTCGCCGCGTCCTCGGTGATCTCCCAGCGCCACATCCTCATCGCTCCGCACGCCACCGCGCCCGACGCGCGCGCCACTCATCTGCCGACAGCACGCTCAGCTCACCCGCCGCCTCGCGAGCCTCCGTCTCAAGAATCGATCGCGCGATCATGCGCTCCTGCTCGCGAGCCGACGCGTTCCATTCGTCGTAATCGACCATCGCCCAACGGGGGCGCCCGTTCTGCGTGAGCACGACAACCTCGCCGCAGTCCGTGTACTTGGCAACGCTCTTCACGTCGGCGCGGAAATCGCTCACCGGGACAATCTGAGGCATGGGCACCTCCCAATAGAAGAAATTTCTTCTAAGTATACCCCATACTTTCTAATTCGTTGCATCCTTCGGCAAAGAGGTCGGCTAGCGCCCCGACGCTTCCGTTTTGCCTTCTCCCGCCTCTGCTCGAAGCGCCGGGACCTCTCCGGGCGGGGGCTCCCCGCGGGAAGCCTCTCGCCCCGCCGCTACCGCTCGCGGACGAGCCTGCCGCGCTTGAGGCGGAGCACCCGGTCCGCCCGGCGGGCGAGGTCGCGCGAGTGCGTGACCGCGACCACGCAGCGGCCCTCCTCGTGGGCGGCCCGCACGAGCAGGTCCGCGATCTCATCCGCGGTGTCCTCGTCGAGGCTGCCCGTGGGCTCGTCGCACAGCAGCGCCCGCGCGTCGCTGCCCAGGGCCCGGGCGATGGCCACGCGTTGCTGCTGGCCACCCGAGAGCGCGAGCACGCTGCGCCGCGCGTCCTCGGCGGAGATTCCCACCTTCTCGAGGAGCGGCAGCGCGGGCAGGCGCGTGGCGAGCGCCACGTTCTCCGCCGGCGTCAGGTAGTCGACGAGGTTGTAGCCCTGGAACACGAAGGCGACGTTCTCGCGGCGGTGCCGGGCGAGGTCGCCCCGCCCGAGCGGCGCGCCGGCGGCCGCGACCTCGCCCGAGACGGGCACGTCGAGGCCGCCCAGGAGCGAGAGCAGCGTGGACTTGCCGCAGCCCGACGGGCCCACGACCGCGTACATCACCCCCTCCTCGAACGATGCGCTGACGCCGTTCAGTATCTTGAGCCGCGGGCGCGAGGCGTAGGCGTAGGTCACGTCCCTCAGCTCGAGCGCGGGGGCGCCGCGCCTCAGGGTCTCCGGGTTCTTCTCCATGGTCTTCCTCCCTAGCTGAGCGTTGACAGGATCTCGCGGGGCCCCATGCGCCTGAGCGGCAGGCTCGCGAGCAGCACCGCGGCGGCCGAGACGCCGATCCCCACGCCGAAGAGCGCCGCGACGGACTCGGGGCCCACCTCGACCTCGATGTCGGTGAACGAGGCGCCGTCGACCTCGAAGGTCGGCGCGAAGGGGTCGCCCGAGACGGTGGACACGCCGTCGGCGGTGCTGACCCCTCCGTCGCCGCCGCCCGTCTGGACGCTCTCGGACGCCGAGCCCAGGAGGGCGTCCCCCATCGTGCGCGCCGCGAGCGAGCTCGCCGGCACGGCGAGGGCGAAGGCGACCGCCGCGACGAGCATCACCTCGCAGAGGTACTGCCCCACCACCGAGGCGCGCGTGAGGCCGAGCGAGAGCAGCACGCCGCTCTCGTGCAGGCGGTCGCGCACGCGCCCGGAGAGCACGAGGTAGAGGACCACGGCGCCCACGGCCACCGACGCCGCCGCGAGCGCGGTCACGAGGCGGTCCATGTTCTCGAGCGGGGCGCTCACCGCGTCGACGTCGGAGGTGTCGGCCGAGAC
>CALUJT010000153.1 GCA_944321005.1 uncultured Atopobiaceae bacterium
CCGGAGCCAACCACGGCGACCTTCTTGCCGTTCTTGGGGGCCATCTTGGGCTTGGAGGCAAGCTCGGGCTGGTCGCCCAGGAAGCGCTCCAGCTGGCCGATGGCCACCGGGTCGCCCTTCTTGCCGCGGATGCACTTGCCCTCGCACTGGTTCTCCTGCGGGCACACGCGGCCGCAGATGGCGGGGAGCATCGAGTCCTCGCGGATGATGTCCAGCGCCTCGCCGAACTTTTCCTCGCGGATCTTCTCGATGAACTTGGGGATGTTGATGTTGACGGGGCAGCCGTCGACGCAGAACGGCTTCTTGCAGTCCATGCAGCGCTCGGCCTCGGCCAGCGCCATCTCCTTGGTGAAGCCCTTGTCAACGGGGCGGAAGTCGCACGCGCGCTCGGCTGCCGGCTCCTCGTTGTCCGGCGTGCGCGGGGACTTCATGTCCGGAACAAAGCGACCGTTTACCTGTGGCATGCGCAGTTCGCCTCCTCATAGGCCTTGAGGGACTGGCCCTCCTCGGTGAGATACGCGGCCTGACGCGCGCGAAGGTCGTTCCAGTCGACCTTGGTGGCGTCGAAGTCGGGACCGTCGACGCAGGCGAACTTCGTCTGGCCGTCGACCTCCACGCGGCAGCACCCGCACATGCCGGTGCCGTCGACCATGATGGGGTTGAGCGAGGCGGTGATAGGCGTGCCGTACTTCTCGGCCGTGAGGGCGGAGAACTTCATCATGGGCACGGGGCCGACGCAGAAGACCTGGCTTACGGCCTTGGCTTCGAGCAGGCGCTCGAGCGGCGCGGTGACCACGCCCTTCTCGCCGTAGGAGCCGTCGTCGGTGGTGATGTGGATGTGGTCCTCCGGCAGGAGCTCGCGGAACTGCTCCTCGAGCAGCAGCAGGTCCTTGGTGCGGGCGCCCATGATGGCGTGGACCTCGTGGCCGGTCTCCACCAGGTGCTTGGCAACCGGGTAGGCGATGGCCAGGCCAACGCCGCCGCCGATGACGGCGCAGGGGCCGTCCGCCATCTCGGTGGGGACGCCCAGCGGGCCGGTGACGTCCTTGATGGAGTCGCCCTCGTTGTAGGTGGAGAGCATCTCGGTGGTCTTTCCGATCACCATGAAGATGAACTCGACCCAGCCCTCCTCGGCGTTCCAGCCCGCGAGCGTGAACGGGACGCGCTCGCCCGTCTCGTTGGCGCGCACCATCAGGAACTGGCCGGCGTGAGCGTGCTTGGCCATCCGGGGCGCCTCGATGCGGAACTTGAACACCTTCTCCGAGAACTGCGTCTTTTCGAGGATCTTGTACATTAACCGCACTCCTCTCCTGCATTCCCTCTTAAGGTTTGGTGGCCCCGAACAGGGCCTTTCCAACACCCCTCATTGTACCCGAGTGACTGCGCATTCCAACGCGTGTGGGCAAGAAGAGCGGCGGGCGGTTGTGGCGGGGGCGCGCGGCGGGAGTGCGGCGGGAGGGCGTGCGGGGGCGCGTGCGAAGAATCCCGAGTAGCGCGTTCTTCTCGCCATGCGTAACTCGGGATTCATGCTCCGAATGACCACTAATCCGGAGTAGCGCATGGGATGGTTTCAAGTTTTGCACGCGCAACTCGGGATTCCGGGCAGCGGCAACCCCGCACCGCACGCGCAACTCGGGATTCCGGGCATCAGCAACCCCGCGCCGCACGCTGCCAGATGGTCAGAGTTCGCACTCGGCCAGGGCATCGCACAGCGTCGGAATGTCTCTGCTCACAATGTCCCAGGCCATTTCTTTGTCAACCTGATAATAGGTGTGTGCCAGTAGGTTCCGAAAACCTTTGATGTTTCTCCAGGGCTGACTGGGCAAGGATTCCTTGAAGTCGTCAGACAGCATTCCGGCATCTTCAACAATTTGGAGCACCAACGCGGTCGGCGAGCCGCCTGCCGTTCTTCAGAATGCGGTTGATGCGTCGCCGGTCCTTATCGTGCATAGACGAGCATCTGCTCCCGCTCAAGCTGTGCGAGAAAAACCGCGTCGAGGTCCTTGTCGCGGGCGCAGACGATGTCTACGCTGGTGCGGCACTGACGAGAGAACTCCTCCCGTATCTCGTCCAGGTCACCAAAGTCGAGGTTGCTGCCACGCTCGATGCGCAGGTCAAGGTCACTCTCGTCAAGTGCGTCGCCGCGTGCCTGAGACCCAAAGACGTAGGCGCGAGCCACGTCAAAGCGCGGGAGAATGCGTTCCGCTGCCTCTCGCGCGCGTAACAAGAGTCCGCTCATGGGTCCTCCCCTCGTCCGTTATCAGGAATGATACCCAAACGGGCTATGGTGTCATCAGCCGTGCAGGACGTCCTCCACCAGGTCCGCCGCGCGCTCCACGGTGAGCTCGAAGTCCTCGAGGAAGTTCCCCTTGAGCTCGCGCAGCACGTAGTCGGCCACCTGCATGCGCCCAGGCGGCCGGCCGATGCCAAACTGCACGCGCGCGAAGTCGCGGCTGCCCAGCTTGTCGGCGATGGAGCGCAGGCCGTTGTGCGCGTTGAGGCCGCCGCCCAGCTTGAGCTTGACCTCGCCCGCGGGCAGGTCCACCTCGTCGTGGACCACGAGAATCTCCTCCGGGCGCACGTGGTGGGCGCGCGCGAGCTTGGAGAGCGGCCCGCCCGAGGTGTTCATGTAGCTCATGGGCTTGGCGAGAAGAACCTCGCGCCTCTCGCCGTCCGCGCCGCGCACGGCGATCGAGGCCACCTGGGCGCCCGCCTCGGACTTCCAGTAGCGCACGCCCTGGCGGGCGGCGAGGGCGTCGATGGTGGCAAAGCCGGCGTTGTGGCGGGTGCGGGCGTACTCGGCGTCGGGGTTTCCGAGGCCGCAGACTATCTTGATGGCGGCGGGCTTGGCTGCGGGCTTCTGGGCGGGCATGGCGCTCCTCTACGAGTCGCGGGGCCGCCCGAAGACGGCCCCGCATGTGTTTCAGGCTTTCCGAAAAACCTGTCCCATTATCTCTGAACGAAAAAACACGTCCCCAATTTGCAGATTAGATCTCGGCGCCGGAGCCGCCGAAGATCTCGGAGACCGAGCGGCGCATGTAGACGCTGTTGATGGCCTCGGCGAGCTCGTTGGCAACGGAGACGGTCTTGATCTTGGAGCCCGGCTTGTTGGCGGCCTCGCAGGGGATGATGTCGGTGACCACGCACTCCACGAGCGGGGCGTCCTGGAGGCGCTGGATGGCCTCGCCGGAGAAGATGCCGTGCGTGGCGGAGACGTAGATGTCGCCGGCGCCCATCTCCTTGAGCTTGCGCACCGAGCCGCAGAGGGTGCCCGCGGTGTCGATCATATCGTCGTTGACGATGCAGGTCTTGCCCTTGATGTCGCCGATGATGCCCATGACCTCGGACGCGTTGTGCTTGGGACGGCTCTTGTGGGCGATGGCGACCTCGCAGCCCAGGTAGTCGGAGAGGCGCTTGGCAACCTTCGCGCGGCCCATGTCGGGGGAGACCACGACGGTGTTGTCCCAGTCGAAGTCCTTGCCCTTGAAGTAGTCGCCGATGAGGTAGAGGGCGGTGAGGTGCGTCACGGGGATGTCGAAGAAGCCCTGGATCTGGCCCTGGTGGAGGTCCACGGTGATGACCTGGTTGACGCCGGCTGCCTCGAGCAGGTTGGCCACGAGGCGGGCGGTGATGGGCTCGCGCGCGGACGCCTTGCGGTCCTGGCGGGCGTAGCAGTAGTGGGGGATGACCGCGGTGAACTTGGAGGCGGAGGCGCGCTTGGCGGCGTCGGCCACCACGAGCGTCTCCATGAGGAGGTCGTTCACGCTCGCACCGGAGAGGGACTGGATGAAGAAGACGTCGTCGCCGCGGACGGACTCGTCAAAGCGGGCGTAGATCTCGCCGTTGGCGAACTTCTCGATCTTGAGGCCCTGCAGCTCGAGGTGCAGGATGTCCGCGATCTTCTGGGAGAGGGCGGGGTTGCCGGTGCCGGTGTAGAGCTTGATCTCCTTCTTCAGCGGCATGGGCTCGCTCAGGTTCTCGTACATCTAGGCCTCACCTTTCTTAAGTCTCTCGAGGCGCCGGGCGGCGTACCCCTCAACAATGCGCTGTTCAGCGCGCTCAAGGTAGAGCGCGTCGGCGGGGACGTCCCTGGTGACGCAGGAGCTTGCGCCCACGAGGGCCCCGTCGCCGATGCTCACGGGCGCGACCATCATGGTGTCTGACCCGATGAAGACGTTGTCGCCGATGGTGGTGCGGTTCTTGTGCACGCCGTCGTAGTTGCACGTGATGGAGCCGCCCCCTATGTTGACGCCCGCGCCCATGGTGCAGTCGCCGATGTAGGAGAGGTGCGGCACCTTGGAGCCGCGGCCGATGGTGGAGTTCTTGATCTCCACGTGCGTCCCCACGTGCGCGCCCTCGAGCACGTGCGCGCCGCCGCGGAGGTAGGCGCGCGGGCCGCAGGTGACGCCCGCCTCGATGGTGACGTCCACGCCCACGGTCTCCTCGAGGGTGACGTTGTCCGCGACGGTGCAGTTGGTGAGGCGCGTGTTGGGGCCGAGCACGCACTCCTCGCCCACGCTCGTCTTTCCCCAGAGCATGGTCATGGGACCCAGAACGGTGTCGCGCCCCACGGTCACGTCCGGGCCCACCCAGGTGGTGGCGGGGTCCATCATGGTGACGCCCTCGGCCATGAGGGCCTCGTTGATGCGGTCGCGCGCGATGGCGGTGAGCTCGGCGAGCTGGATGCGGGAGTTGACGCCCAGGGCCTCGCGGTGGTCCTCGCAGTGGACGATGGTGGTGGCGTGGCCGTGGTCGCGCAGGATCTCCACCATGTCCGGCAGGTAGTACTCGTGCTGGGCGTTGTCGTTGCCGATCTCGCCGATGTAGCCGGCGAGAAGGGCGCCGTCGAAGGCGTAGCAGCCGGCGTTGCACTCGAGGAGCTCGGCGCTCTGCTCGTCCGTGCAGTCCTTCTGCTCGATGATGCGGGCCACGGTGCCGTCCCCGGCAAGCTCCACGCGCCCGTAGCCAAACGGGTCGGGCGGGGTCATCGTGAGGATGGCGGCGGCGTGGCTCCCGTCTGCGACGGCCTCCGCGAAGGAGCGGACGGTCTCGGGGGAGATGAGCGGCAGGTCGCCGTTGAGGATGACGACGGGCCCGGCGTTGACGCCCGCGGCCTCGATGGCCACGCGCGCGGCGTGCCCGGTGCCCAGGCGCTCGGTCTGCTCGACGCACTCGACGTCCTTCTCGGCGGAGAGGTGTGCCCGCACCTCGTCTGCACCGTAGCCCACGACAACGATGATCCGCTCGGCCCCCGCCATGCGCGCGGCGCGCGTGACCCAGGAGACGAGCGGACGGTCGAGCAGCTTGTGCAGAACTTTGGGATGGCGGGACCTCATGCGCGTTCCCTCGCCCGCGGCGAGGATGATCGCGGTCATGGGCATTGATGAGCCTCCAAGTGACGTGTGTCCCTTTACACAACCATGATAGCGCGAGGTGGCGATGGCAGGGGTAGTAGGATTCGAACCCACATTGATGGCACCAAAAACCACTGTCCTAACCATTGGACGATACCCCTG
>CALUJT010000154.1 GCA_944321005.1 uncultured Atopobiaceae bacterium
AGCATCTCGAAGAAGGAGAGGTGCGTGGCGTCGCCGATGTTGTCGATGTCGTTGGTGCGCAGGCACTTCTGGCAGGAGCACGCGCCGATCTCCGGCATGGTGCGCTTGCCCTGGTAGTACTCCTTGAACTGGTTCATGCCCGCGTTGGTGAGCAGCAGCGACGGGTCGTCCGGGACGAGTGAGGACGAGGGGTACAGCTTGCAGCCCTTGGCCTCGAAGAATCGGAGGAAGTCCTCGCGGATCTCCGCGGTGGTCATGGTCTTGTAGTCGGCGGTGCTCATTGGTCTCCCCTGCTGTTGGGTTTTATCCGCATACAAGCTTGTGATTATAGCGCGTGACGCGGGGACATGGGGTTTGGGCAGCGGGGAGCCCCCGAGGTCGCGAATCGCCCACATTGCCGCGGGCCGCCGGCGCGGCGCAGAAAACGCGCCCCCTGTCCGCGTTGGGCCGCATTCGCCGAGATGGCGAGAAGGCCAGCGGGCAGAGGGCGCGTTTCCAGGGACCGTGGGGCCGAGAAGCGCTACTCGCCGGACGACATCCGCATGAGGATCATGGCAAAGTCGGCGCGCGCGCAGACGCCCTGCGGGTCGAGCGCGCCGCTGCCCTGGCCGGAGATGACGCCGCTCGCAACGGCCCAGTTCATCGCAGCCTGCGCGAACTCGGAGACGTCGTCGGCGTCGGGGTAGGCGGAGAGGTCCGCCTCGACCTCGGGAGAGCCCGCCGCGCGCCACATGACGGTCGCGACCTGCTCGCGGGTGATGTTGTCGGCCGGGCCAAAGGTACCGTCCTCGTAGCCGGTGAAGAGGCCCGTCTCGAGCGCCCAGGCCGCCGCGCCGGCGTAGAAGGCGTCCGCGTCGCAGTCGGGCAGGAGCGCGCCGGAGGACTCGGGCTCGCCGGCCATGCGCCAGAGAACGGTGGCGAGGTGCGCGCGGGAGAGCGGGTCGGCGGGGCCGAAGGTGCCGTCGCCGTAGCCGGTCATCGCACCCACGGACGTGGCCCACTGGACGACGTCGTGGTACCAGGCGTCCTCAGCGACGTCGGTGAAGCCGGGGCCGGGCGCAGGCTCGGACGCCGCGCGGTCGAGCGCCTCGCAGACGGCGGAGGCCACCAGCTGGTGCCCGAGGGCGTTGAGGTGGAAGTCGAGGTTGAAGTCCGCAGCCGAGGCGAAGTACGCGTTGTACGGGTTCTCCTCGGAGGCCGTCAGCGCACCATAGGAGTCCACCACGGTGTAGGAGCCAACCGGCGTGCCGTTGGCGATGACGGCGTTCAGCGCGAGGACGCCCGCGTCGACGGCGTCCACGAGCTCGACGGTCGCGAAGTTGGCGATGCGCTCGTAGGGGTTGTACTGGGTGATCACCACGAGCTCGGCGTCCGGGCTGGCCTCGGAGACGGCGGCGACGATGCCCGCGAGGTTCGCACCAAAGCCCTCGAGCGCCTGGGCTGCCTGCGGGGAGGCCGCAAACTCCGACACGTACCCCATGAGCGCCGTCACAAGGGCGAGGTCGGGCTCGTCGGCGGTGAGCGCCGCGATGATCTGCTCGGGCGTCAGCGCGGCGCCCGGGTTGTCGGCCGCGTACTGCTCGGCGAGAAACGCGTAGAGGGCGCCCAGGAGGTCGTTTCCGCCCACCGTAAGGGTGACGACGTCGGCCCTCTGGACCTCGGCGAGAACGGCGGGGTCGGCAAGCTGCTCGAGAACGGTGGCGGAGGTCACCCCCTCGTCGGAGGACAGGTTGACGAGCTCGTAGCCGCGCTCCGCGGCAACCAGGGCCGGGAACGCCTCGGTCTCGGCGCTCGCGAGCCCGTAGCCGCTGGTCGTGCTGTCTCCCAGCGCCACGTAGACCTTGGCCTCTTCCGCCAGCGCGCGGACCGGCAGCATGGCAAGGGCCATGACCAGGGCGCAGAGTGCGAGGATGACGCGCTTTCTCATGTGGTTTCTCCTTCCTGCGGGGACGGGGAACTACGCCCGACTCAACATCCGGGTGAGGGGCACCACAATCGTTCCACAGGAGCGCGGGGGCGTCATCACCCGTTGCTGCCGTCAAATCGGATGATGCGACAAGCGGCCGGCAGCGCGGCCGGAGGCGAATCGCCGCCTTTCGCCCGGGAAAGACGGCCAAGAGGCAATGGGTCCCTGCGCCCAAGCGCATAGTTTTCGCCGAGGGGAAGCGAGAAGGACGGGGCGAGAAGAGCGGGGCGAGAAGGACGCGTCCCCGGGAGCGCCCGCACCCGCGGCCCCCCGTGCGATCGCGCTAAGACAGCATGAACCGCCTGAGGTCCTGCCGCCTCTTGATGCCCAGCTTGCGCAGGGCGGAGGAGACGAAGCTCTTGACCGTGTTGGCCGAGACGCCCAGGTGCTCGGCGATCTCCTGGTTGGTCCAGCCGCGCGTGGCGAGCATGCACGCCGCAAACTCCGTGGTGGTGAGGTTGTCCGCGACGGCGTCCCCGGTGGCGGGGTTGTGGACGCGGCGCCAGCCCGCGGAAAAGCGGTAGGTTATGTCGATGACGCGCCGGAACTCCTCCGGCCACGCGGGCTTTATCACGGCCTCGAGCATCCCGCCGAGAAGGCCGTGGTGCTCGCCGAAGGGCTCGATGAGGCCGTCCGGACGGGCGATCCCCCACGCCGCGAGCAGGTGCTCCTGCGCCCGCTCGGTCTGACGCAGGCCCATGTGGCCCATCACTGCGGCAAGGTGCAGGTAGATGTCCACGATGGGGTACGTCTCCCCGCGCACGGCAAAGGCCGCGTCCACCAGTCCCACGCACCTGCCGTAGTCCCCCTGCAGGTAGGCGTGGTGGGCCTGGAGGTAGAGGGCAAAGAGCCTGAGCCCGCGCGGAAGGAGCGGGACGAGTGACGGCAGCTCGCGGGCAGCCTCGGGAACGGGCAGGTGGAGAAGAACGGCGGCCCCGGAGGCCATGAACGCGGCGATGGCCCGGTGCTCGGGAGGGACGGACTCGTCCACGGACGCCAGGATCTCCTGGACGCCGGAGAGCGCGCGGCGGCCGGACGCGATCTCCCCGCGCGTGAGGATCGCGAAGCCGAAGATCCAGCAGGCGGAGAGCCTGAGGGCCGGGTCCCTGGAGGCGAGGTAGGGCTCGGCCTCCCCCGCCGCCTGGTCGGCCTGGCCCCTGAAGTAGTGGAGCTCCGCCCGGGCTATGGCGCGGACGTCTTCGTCCTCGATCTCCTCGACGCACGAGGCGCAGCTTCCCGGCTCGAAGGCGGTGTTCATGAGGGGCATGGGCACGCGCTCGAACGCGAGGTCGCCGGCGCTCGCGGACCTCCGCGCGCGACGGGGGTCGTCCGGCTTGGGCGCGCCCTCGGGGATGGCCCAGGAACGACCGAAGCGCCGGGCGCCGTCTATGCGCGCATCGCTGCAGAGCTGCTGGACGAGGCGCTCGGAGATGCCCCACTCCCTTGCGGCGTCGCGAACGGTCCAATATGCCAAGCCCATCGCCTCCCGTTGTTGCCCGCCCTTGATTCTCTTCGCTTTGGCGCTGAGATTCAACTTCTCGCGCGGGAAGCGGGGCGGACGCGGCACGACGGGACGACCTCGCAGACTACGCGTCCTTCTCGCCGGGCGCGTCCTTCTTCTCCGCCGCGGGGCCGCCCGCCGCCGCGGGGCCGCCCGGACCCGGCGCCGCCGCCTTTGCCACCACCACGGAGGCCTTCTTCTGCTCGTGCAGGCGGGTGAGGCCGTCGAGCAGGCGGGAGCGCGCGATGAAGGTGTCGTCGTCCAGGGCGTCGAAGGTGGGCTGGGGCCTGCCGTCCGCGTAGTTGAACGGCGTGGACCCGAAGAGCGCGCCCTCGCGCGAGACCAGCTGGCGACCCGTGTGGGACTCGAAGTAGTAGACGAAGAAGCCCTTGATGGCGGCCGTGAGGGGCACCGCGAGGAGCATGCCCACCGCGCCGCCCAGCGCTCCGCCGATGATGATGCCCAGGAGCGAGAGCGCGGGGTGGATCTTGATGGAGGACTGCATCACCAGCGGCGAGAGCACGTTGTCGGTCACGTTCTGCGCCACCACGGTGATGACGAGCGTCCAGAACGCGCACACCGGGCTCACGAAGAAGCCCAGCAGGACGGCGGAGATGGACGAGAGGAAGGGACCGATGACGGGCACGAAGTGCAGCACGAAGGTGGCGATGCCGATGAGGCCGGCGTAGGGGTGGCCGATGAGCGCGAGGCCCGCCGCCACCATGAGGCCGTTGGCGAGCGAGGTGATGAGCGTGCCGCGCATGTAGCCGCCCATGGAGCGGGAGAGGACGGCGAAGGTGAGGACCATCTCCTCGTCGTACTCCGGGCCGGCTATGACGGCGAGCTCGCGCATGATCTTGGGGTAGTCGAGCGAAAACCAGTACGCCAAGATGAGGCCCAGGAAGAAGGTCACGAAGTGGCCCGCCAGGTCCGTGAGGTTGGCCACGAGCCCCGTGGAGAGGTTGCGAGCGAGGTCGGACGCTATGCCGGAGCCGGCCTCGGTGAGCACCTGGAAGAGCGCGTTCACCGTGTTCTGGACGTTGGAGTTCCCGGTGGTGCCGAAGTAGTCCCAGAAGGTGGAGAGGCCGTCCTGGAGCTGCGTGAAGTAGGACGGGACGTTTCTCAGGAGCACCATGAGCTCGCGGGCGAAGGGCCCCACGAAGAGCGCCACCACGGCCACGATGGCCGCGAGCACTATGAGCAGGGCGAGAAGGGCGGCCAGGCTGCGCGGGACGTGGCGGTCCTCCAGCCAGTTGGTGATGGGGCTGCAGACGAAGCCCACGATGACGCCAATGACGAGGAGCTCGACGGCCTGGCCCACGACGGCGAGCCCGCGCACCGCCAGCAGGAAGAGCACGATGGCGCCCACGATGGCCCAGGCTATGGTCGCGCGCAGGCGCCACTTCTCGTATCTGGTCATTTCCCTCCTTCTGGGGCGGGGCGGGGCGCGCCGCCGGTCCGTCCCGTTGCGTCACGCGTACATGAGCCCCTCGGGGTCGATCTTGTCCTGAATGCGGCGCAGGGTGCGACGCAGCAGGCGCGAGACCTGGACCTGGGAGATGCCCAGGCGCTCTGCGATCTCCACCTGCGTGAGGCCCTCGTCGAAGCGCATCTTGACGACCTCCTGCTCGCGCGGGGAGAAGTCGGCGATGGCCTGCTCGAGGACTATGCGGTCGTCGGAGGCGGCGAGGTCCGGGTCCTCCGTGGCGTAGTGGTCGATGACCGAGGGGGCCTCGTCGTCCTCGCCCGAGCCGCCGCCCTCCAGGGGCACCGAGCTATAGGCGCTCGAGGACTCCATGGCCTCGAGGACCTCGTCCACCGTGGAGCCCAGGTGCTCGGCGATCTCCGCCACCGAGGGGCTCCTCTGCAGCTGGTTGGTGAGCTCGTCGGTTGCCTGGTTGACCTTGGCGGAGAGCTCCTGCAGGCGCCTCGGCACGCGGACGGACCAGCCCTTGTCGCGGAAGTGGCGCTTGATCTCGCCCATGATGGTGGGCGTGGCGTAGGTGGTGAACTCGAGGCC
>CALUJT010000155.1 GCA_944321005.1 uncultured Atopobiaceae bacterium
GGGGGAGGCCGAGAAGCGCAGGGCGGGGTCCTCGGGCAGGCCGCGCTCGACGAGCCCCGCCCCGCGCGCGGCGCCCGTGAGGCGCTCGAGGCCACGCTTGTCGAGGTCCAGCGAGAGGACCGTGGCGGCGCTCCCGTGCTCGTGGCAGCTCACGGCCACCCGGCGCACGGAGGCAGACGAGGCGAGGGCCCTGCGGGCGAGCAGCAGCGCGAGCCTCAGGGCGTACGCCCGCGCCCAGGCGGGGCGCCTGTCCCTCTCGAACATGGTGAAGCACTCCGGGCGCGGCACCGCCGCGCTCACGCCCACGAGGCCCCGCTCGAGGTTTGCCCCGAAGGTGGCCTCTATGCGGAAGGGTGCGGGGAGGTCCTCGATGTCGTTCGCAAGGCGCACGCGGCAGCCCCACTCGCCCCCGGCGTCCACGCCGTCGAGGAGCGCCCGCTCGAAGTCCCTGCCCGGCCCGTCGTGCGGCTTGAGGTCGCACACCTCGGAGAAGACCTGCGCGAGGCGCCAGGTGTCCGTCATCTTGTCGGGCCAGCTGCGCGCCACGAGGTCGTCCCACGCGTTGAGGGTGCCCTCTATCGCCACGAGCTGGTCGTAGGCAGCGCCCGCGGGCTCGCCCGAGCGGGCCGCGAGCCACCAGCGGCCGTTTCTCCTGAGGCGGTTCGCCCTCACCGGGCGCGGGCCGCCCCAGTCCGCGACGGCGGTTCGGCCGAGCAGTGCGGGAAGCGCCCCGTAGTCCTCCGCGCCGCCGTGCTCCGCGAGGTCGCGCAGGGCGAGGAGGGCGTCGTCGGCGTTCGCGAGCATGCGCTCGACGTCCGCCCGGACGTCCCTGCCCGCCCGCCCGGGGGCGGGGGAGCCCGCGTCCTTTTGGGAGCCCGCGTCCCTTCGGGCGTCCGCGTCCGCGCGGCGGCGCATCCAGGGCGCGTCCCTGAAGTCCCTCTCGGTGCGCCCCCTGCGTCGCTCGGCGGCAGCGTAGAGGGCAAACAAGACGAGAAGGACGAGCACGGCGGCGGCGACGCCCCCCAGGCGGCCGACGATCCGCAGCCTGTTGGGCCCGCCGTCTCCCAGGAGCAGCAGGACGATCGCGAGGACGATGGCGGCAAGCGTCACGACGAACGCGCGCACGACGCCCGTTCTTCTCGGCGTATCCGCTGACCCACGCTTGCCCATGCGCCCCCTTCCTCGGAAAGCCAATTCTATCCCAGCGCCCGGCCCCGGCGCTCGGTGCAAAAGAGGATAGCAGAACACTTGTTTGGTGTCGAGCGGTGGGGTACACTGTTCACACGGCAGATTCTGAGGGGAGGTTCCCATGGGCGAGACGGCTGCGGCTCCTGCGGAGCGCTTTGGCGGCGAGCTCGTTAGGTTTGGCCGCTCGAGCGGGGACGAGCGTCTCACGGTGGTCTCTCCGTTCGAGCCCGCCGGAGATCAGCCCCAGGCCATAGAGAAGCTCGCGGAGGGCGTGGAGCGGGGCCTGCGCTACCAGACGCTCCTGGGCGTCACGGGCTCGGGCAAGACCTTCACCATGGCCAAGACCATCGAGCGCCTCAACCGCCCCACGCTCATCATGGAGCCCAACAAGACGCTCGCCGCCCAGGTGGCGAGCGAGATGCGCGAGCTCTTCCCCAACAATGCGGTCGTCTACTTCGTCTCGTACTACGACTACTACCAGCCCGAGGCCTACGTCCCCCAGACGGACACCTACATAGAGAAGGACGCCTCCATCAACGAGGAGGTGGAGAAGCTCCGCCACCAGGCCACCTCGAGCCTGCTCTCCCGGCGCGACGTCATCGTGGTGGCCTCGGTCTCCTGCATCTACGGCATCGGCAGCCCCCAGGACTACGCGGGCCTCGCGCCCAACGTGAGCAAGGAGGAGCCGCTCGAGCGCGACGACCTCATCCGCAGCCTCATAGACATCCAGTACGACCGCAACGACTACGACCTCTCGCGCGGCACGTTCCGGGTGCGCGGGGACACCGTGGACGTGTTCCCGCCCTACGCGGAGAACCCGCTGCGCATCTCCTTCTTCGGGGACGAGGTGGAGCTCATAGCCGAGGTGGACAACGTCACTGGGGAGATCGTCCGGGAGTTCGACGCCATCCCCATCTGGCCCGCGTCCCACTACGTGACCGAGCGCCCCAAGGTCACGCACGCGCTCGAGACCATCAACGAGGAGCTCGAGGCCCGCGTGGCGGAGCTCAAGGCCAACGACATGCTCCTCGAGGCCCAGCGTCTGGCCCAGCGCACGAGCTACGACCTCGAGATGCTGGAGACCATGGGCTACTGCAACGGCATCGAGAACTACTCGCGCCACCTGGACGGCCGCAAGGCGGGCGAGCCGCCCTACACGCTCATAGACTACTTCCCCAAGGACATGCTCTGCATCATCGACGAGTCACACGTCACGGTCCCGCAGATCCGCGGCATGCACGAGGGGGACCGCTCGCGCAAGATCACGCTCGTGGACCACGGCTTCCGCCTGCCCTCCGCGCTCGACAACCGCCCGCTGCGCTTCGACGAGTTCGAGGAGCGCGTGCCGCAGTTCATCTACGTCTCGGCCACGCCCGGGGACTACGAGGAGTCGGTCACCCAGCAGGAGGTCGAGCAGATCATCCGCCCCACGGGCCTGCTCGACCCCAAGATAGACGTGCGCCCGGTGCGCGGCCAGATTGACGACCTCATCGCCGAGATCAAGGAGCGCGTGGCGAAGAAGGAGCGCGTGCTCGTGACCACGCTCACCAAGCGCATGGCGGAGGACCTCACGGACCACCTCCTGGACGAGGGCATCCGCGTGAACTACATGCACTCGGACACGGCCACGCTCGACCGCGTGGACATCATCCGCGACCTGCGCGTGGGCAAGATCGACGTCCTCGTGGGCATCAACCTCCTGCGCGAGGGCCTGGATATCCCGGAGGTCTCCCTCGTGGCGATCCTGGACGCGGACAAGGAGGGGTTCCTCCGAAACCGGCGCTCCCTCATCCAGACCATGGGACGCGCGGCGAGAAACGCCCAGGGCGAGGTCATCATGTACGCGGACACCATCACGGACTCCATGCGCGAGGCCATAGGGGAGACCAACCGCCGCCGGCAGATCCAGGAGGCGTTCAACGAGGAGCACGGCATCGTGCCCCGGACCGTCAAGAAGTCCATCACGGACGTCTCCTCGTTCATCTCGGAGGCCGAGCGCACGCTCGAGGGCAAGACGCGCGATCGGCACGGCACGGGCAGCCACGGCGCCTTCGAGACGCTCTCCGAGACCCAGCCCTCCGAGGAGACGGCCCGCTCCGTCGCCGACGAGCTCGCCGGCCTCTCCAAGGCGGAGATCGCCGACGTTCTGGACGCGCTGGAGGAGGAGATGGCGGTCGCCTCCGAGTCCATGGACTTCGAGGCGGCGGCTCGCATCAGGGACCAGATCGTCGCCATCCGCACGCGCGTGGAGGGCGGCTCCGCCGATGAGGTCATAGCCCGGCTCAAGGCGGGCGCCCGCAAGGGGAGCGCCCACGCCACGCGCCGCCGCTACCGTCCGCACAAGAAATGATACGAAGGGACAGTCCCTTCGTATCATCCGCATGAGAGACAGGGGTCCGCCATGCCGCAGCTCTTCGACCCAGCCGAGAAGAACCTCTTCGGGTACCTCTCCCGTGCCTTCGATACCTTTGACGAGCGGGAGCTCTCCGACGTGGACAGCCTCGTGCTGGCGTGCCTGTCGTACTTTCGCTATCAGGGGGACGCCGTGCGCTCGAGCGATGGCGCGCCCGTGCGCGACCTCTTTCGCGCGGAGTGGGCGGAGGCGATGACCCACGGGCTCTGGGACCCGGACGGCCTCGCGCGCCTGCTCGCTCTCGTCGCCGCCAGCCCGCGCTTCCGCGACCTGCGCGTGAGCGACTACGTCGACGACTTCGACGAGGCCGCGGAGAAGCAGTTCTCCGCCTGCGTGCTGAGGCTTCCCGGCGGCGGCGCGTACGTCTCCTTCCGCGGCACGGACAACACGCTCGTGGGCTGGAAGGAGGACTTCAACATGGCCTTCGAGACGGGCGTGCCCTCCCAGTACGCGGCCATAGGCTACCTGGAGCGCGTGGCACCCAGCATCGAGGGCCCCATCTACCTGGGCGGGCACTCCAAGGGCGGAAACCTCGCCGTCTGCGCGGCTGCCCGCTGCCCGGAGGGGACGGCGCGCAGGATAGCGCGGGTCTTCTCCCACGACGGCCCGGGCTTCACCGAGGAGGCGCTCGCGGACGAGCTCTGGAAGGAGCGCTCGGGCCTCGTCTCAAAGACCGTCCCGGGCTCCTCGGTCATAGGGATGCTCTTCGAGCGCCAGGAGGACTACGCGGTCGTGGAGTCCTCCACGATGGGCCTCACGCAGCACAACCCCTTCTCCTGGGTGGTGGAGGGCGACTCCTTCGTGCTCCAGGAGGAGCTCGGCCGCGGCGCCAGCTTCGTCGACAAGGGCCTCAACGAGTGGATCGCCAGCATGAGCCGCGAGGAGCGCGAGGGCTTCGTGGAGACGCTCTTCTCGGTGCTCGGCGCGGCGGGGGAGGACACCTTCGCCAACCTCTCCGGAAACTGGCAGACCTCGGTGCCCGCCATGCTGCGGCGCCTGGGAGAGCTGGAGCCGGACCAGCGCTCCCACATCACCCGGGCGCTGGGCATGCTGGTCCAGGCGTTCATGCCGGACTTCGAGCTGCCCCAGATGCCCGGCTTCGAGCTGCCGCAGTTCCCCGACCTCGCGGAGCTCCTGCCGGGTAGAATGAACGAGGAACAGCCCAGCGGGACGTCGGAGGTCTGACATGGCGGCAAGGATCGTGGTTTCGTGCGGGTCGGGCGTGGCGACGTCGGAGATGGTGGCCGCCAAGCTCCGCAGACTGCTCGCCGAGAAGAACGTGGAGGCCGAGGTCGTGGCCGTTGACGTGGCGCACGTGGAGGAGGCGCTCGAGGGCGCCGCGGCGTACATCCCCGTGGTGAGCACCGAGGTCTCCCGTGACGTCCCCATCGTGAGCGGCGTGGCCTTCCTCACCGGCATGAACCAGGACAAGGAGCTCGACCGCCTGATCGAGGCGATCTCCAGGTAAAGAATAGAACAGATGTTCTTCTCTGTGCTATAATAGAGTTGGACATGGGCGGCACCTCCGCGGCATCCCGTAGGGGAGAAAGGAGGTCTGGCTCGTGGACAAGCTCATCGTTTTGCTGCTTGCTCTAGCGCTTGTGGTGCTCGCCGCCTGCGCGCTGTTCTTTATTATCAAGTAGTGTGATGGGCGAGGGCCATGGGTAAAGGAAAAGCCGCCTGTTGCAGCAGGCGGCTTTTTATGGGCTCTCGCCCAAGTCTGCAAACAACACGGAGGCTCTCATCCGCCCGTGTCTATTTCGTAGTATACCCTTCTGTGACTATCGCGTCGCGTACGCCGCCACGATCTTCTCGGCGGCGAGGATGCCGTCGGTGGCGGCGCTCATGATGCCGCCCGCGTAGCC
>CALUJT010000156.1 GCA_944321005.1 uncultured Atopobiaceae bacterium
GAGCCACCTGCGCGACAAGCTGCGCATCACCGAGGACGAGTGCGTCGAGCGCGCTATCCACTGCGTCGAGTACGCCAAGAAGTACGTGGAGGACGTCGAGTTCTACGCCGAGGACGCCGGCCGTGCCGACCAGGCCTTCCTCGAGCGTGTGATCCAGGCCGTCGTCAAGGCTGGCGCCACCGTCGTGAACATCCCGGACACCACGGGCTACCAGCTGCCCGAGGACTTTGGACAGCGCATCAAGGGCCTCGCGGACAACGTCATCGGCATCGAGGACGTCATCATCTCCGTGCACACGCACAACGACCTGGGCATGGCCACGGCGCTCGCCCTCCAGGGCGTCAAGAACGGCGCCCGCCAGATCGAGTGCACGATCAACGGCCTGGGCGAGCGCGCCGGCAACACCGCGCTCGAGGAAGTGGTCATGGCCATCAGGATGCACGGCGAGGAGCTCGACGCCCACACCGACATCGTGACCCAGGAGCTCACCCGCGCGAGCCACCTGGTCAGCCGCATCACGGGCATGAGCGTCCAGGCCAACAAGGCCATCGTGGGCGCCAACGCCTTCGCGCACTCCTCGGGCATCCACCAGGACGGCGTCCTCAAGGCGCGCAACACCTACGAGATCATCGACCCCGCGGACGTGGGCGCCGCCGGCTCGGAGATCATCCTCTCCGCCCGCTCCGGCCACGCCGCGCTGCGCCACCGCCTGGCAGAGCTCGGCTACACCTTCGAGGACGCCGAGTTCGATGAGGTCTACCAGCGCTTCCTTGAGATCGCGGACCAGAAGAAGGAGGTCTACGACGAGGACCTCGAGTCCATGGTCCAGGAGCGCCAGCGCGACGTCGCGGCGGTCTACACGCTCGAGGCGCTGCAGGTCTCCTGCGGCGACCCGCTCATCCCCACGGCCACGGCCACCATCACCGACGAGCTGGGCGTCAAGCACGTTGTCGCAGCCACCGGCACCGGTCCCGTCGATGCCGCCTACCAGGCCATCGACAAGGTCGTGGCGGTCCACGGCGACCTCGCGGAGTTCTCCGTCAAGGCTATCACCCGCGGCATCGACGCCATCGGCGAGGTCACGGTGCGCATCACGGCCGAGGACGGCAAGGTCTACACCGGCCGCGGCGCGGACAACGACATCATCGTCTCGAGCGCCAAGGCCTACGTGAACGCCATCAACCGCATGATCCAGACCACGCGCTCGCGCGAGGGCAAGTAACGCTTCGACAGACCCGCCGGCCCCCGGTCCTTCTCGTCAGCGCAGGCAGCTTGCTTCGCAAGAACTCGCTGGGCGAGAAGGACCGGGGGCCGGAGGTCCGTCAGTCGAGTCTTCGCCTACCGGAAGATCTCGTGGTGCGTGCCCGTGCGCTGGAGGATGGCGAGCCCGTCTCGCACCGCCCAGACGAGCAGCCAGTCTCCCACGTTGCAGACGTGGCATTCGTTGGACCCCGCCCACGCCCCGGCGAGGCGATGCATGTTGTGGTGACGCACGAGCTCCCTGCGCGACTCGAGGCTGTTCTCGAGGATGAGCGCGATGACCTCCCTGAGCGGTGTGACGTCGACGTTCTTCTTGGTGAGCTTCTTGTAGTCTCGATGGAACTTCGGGGTGAACTCGGGACGAAGGCGTGCCATCCTAGGCCTCCAGTGCCGCGAACAGCTCGGCGGCAGTGGCGTAGCCCTTGATCTCTCCGCGAGCGTGCGCCGCAAAGATCTCCTCGGTCTCTCGGATTGCCTCGAGGGACTCCTCGTTGGGCTGCTCGCCGTCAAAGGTGATGGGAATCGAGCCGGTGCGGACCATGTAGGTCCAGAAGGCCCGCGTCACCGACGCGAGGTCCAGGCCAAAGCTCCTGGCGACCTCCGCGGCGCCAGCCTTCAGGTCCTCGTCGACGCGAATGGCATAGCTCGTCATGTTCTTCTCCCTGTGCTACTGACATCGTATATTGTATTACGAACATCATACACCTACATGCTGCTGGGGTAGGAGCAAGCTCGCGTTACCAAGTTGGGAACAACGACACATATCCGTTGATTTGCCAGTAAGATTTTTCCATAGAAGTCTGTATCGAGCTGCCGTCGGCGCCGCCCTTCTCGTCCGGCGAGTCCTGCGAAGCAGCTGTCTGAGCCGGCGAGAAGGGCGGCGCCGGCCCTACGGAAGGAGAGACATGGCCCAGACCATGGCGGAGAAGATCCTCTCGGCCCACGCCGGGCTCGAGGAGGTCGTTCCCGGGCAGCTCGTCGAGTGCGACCTCGACCTCGTGCTCGCCAACGACATCACGGCGCCCATCGCCATCAAGACCGTCCGCGAGATCGGCGCCGGCGTCTTCGACAAGGACAAGATCTGCCTCGTGCCCGACCACTACGCCCCCAACAAGGACATCAAGAGCGCCGAGCAGACCAAGGTCACGCGCGACTTTGCCCACGAGCACCAGATCACGCACTACTACGAGCAGGGCTGCATGGGCATCGAGCACGCCCTTCTCCCCGAGCGCGGCATCGTCGTGCCCGGCGACCTCGTGATCGGCGCGGACTCCCACACCTGCACCTACGGCGGCATCGGTGCCTTCTCCACCGGCGTGGGCTCCACGGACGCCGGCGTGGGCATGGCCACCGGCCGCGCCTGGTTCAAGGTGCCCGAGACCATCCGCATCGTCGTCGACGGCAAGCTCCCCGAGGGCGCCTCCGCCAAGGACGTCATCCTCCACGTGATCGGCAAGATCGGCGTGGATGGCGCGCTCTACTGCGCGATGGAGTTCGCCGGCTCCACGATCGAGGGCCTCTCCGTGGAGGGCCGCCTCACCATCGCCAACATGGCGATCGAGGCGGGCGGCAAGGCGGGCCTCTTCGAGGTGGACGACAAGTGCCGCGAGTACGTGAGCCGCCGCACCCAGCGTCCCTTCGTCGAGTACCACCCCGACGAGGACGCAAGCTACAAGCAGGTCATCCACATCGACGCCGCGGACATCGTCCCGTGCGTCTCCTGGCCGCACCTGCCGTCCAACACGCACCCCGTGGCGGAGAGCCGCGACATCAAGATCGACCAGGTGGTCATCGGCTCCTGCACCAACGGCCGCATCGAGGACATGCGCGCCGCGGCCGAGGTCCTGTGCGGCCGCACCGTCGCCGACGGCGTCCGCTGCATCGTCATCCCCGCCACCCAGGGCGTCTGGCTCCAGTGCGTCCACGAGGGCCTGATGGACATCTTCATCAACTCCCACTGCGTGGTCTCCACGCCCACCTGCGGCCCGTGCCTGGGCGGCTACATGGGCATCCTCGCGGCGGGGGAGCGCTGCGTCTCCACCACCAACCGCAACTTCGTGGGCCGCATGGGCGACCCCACCTCCGAGGTCTACCTGGCGAGTCCCGCCGTCGCGGCCGCGTCTGCCGTCGCGGGACACATCGCGCTGCCGTCCGACCTGTAGGTCCTGTCCGAGCGGCCCGAGGTTCTTCTCTCCAGCTCAAACAGCTTGCTTCGCAAGAACTCGCTGGCGAGAAGAACCTCGGGCCGCTCTTTCGTGCCGTGAGGCCCCGCGGCCGCGTGTCCCGCGACGGCGGCTCGTCGCCGGCGTGCGACTCGTGCCGCGTTACTTCTTTGCTGCTGGGCTGTCTGGGGTGGCGGGACATGCCGCTCGCGGCGCAATCCGGGCCCTTGGCCGCGGCGCTTGTCGCGCTCGCCGGGTTCCCCCTTCTCTGGTATCGATATCCGGGTACTACAGTCGACGCCGAGGCCGGCTGTGACCGGCAGCTGCAGAGAGCAGGGAGGAACCATGGAGAAGGTCAAGGTCGTTCAGTACGGCTGCGGGAAGATGTCCAAGTACATCCTGCGCTACCTGTACGAGCACGGCGCGCAGATCGTGGGCGCCATCGACGTGGACCCGGCCGTCGTGGGCCAGGACGTGGGCGACTTCGCCGGCCTGGGCGTCAAGACCGGCATCGTCATCTCCGACGACGCCGACAAGGTCCTCGACGAGTGCGACGCCGACGTGGCCGTGGTGACCCTCTTCAGCTTCATCAGCGACATCTACGACCACGTGGAGAAGTGCGTCTCGCGCGGCATCAACGTGATCACCACCTGCGAGGAGGCCATCTACCCCTGGACCACCGCCGCGGCGCAGATCAACCGCCTCGACGCGCTTGCCAAGGAGACCGGCTGCACCGTCACCGGCAGCGGCATGCAGGACATCTACTGGATCAACATGGTGGGCATCGTCGCTGGCGGCATCCACAGGATCGAGAAGATCAAGGGCGCCTACAGCTACAACGTCGACGAGTACGGCCTGGCGCTCGCCAACGCCCACGGCTGCGACCTCACGCCCGAGGAGTTCGAGGCCAAGATCGCGCATCCCGCCGAGTTCGAGCCGTCCTACGCGTGGAACGCCGTCGAGGCCATCTGCAGCAAGCTCGGCCTCACGATCAAGTCCATCGAGCAGAGGCACGTCCCGTACGTCGCCGAGACGGACACCTACTCCGAGACCCTGGGCAAGACCATCGAGGCCGGCCGCTGCCTCGGCATGTCCGCCGTGGTCACGGCCGAGACCATGCAGGGCATCACCGTGGAGGAGGAGACCATCGGCAAGGTCTACGGCCCCGACGACGGCGACATGTGCGACTGGTGGATCTCCGGCGAGCCCGACACCGAGTTCCACGTGGTAAAGCCCGCCACGGTCGAGCACACCTGCGCCACGATCGTGAACCGCATCCCGCAGCTGCTCGCGGCGCCGTGCGGCTACGTCACGGCCGACCAGCTCGAGCCCAACGCCTACCTCACCTACCCGATGGAGTACTACTGCTAGGCCCCAGGGTCAGAAGCGTTCGATTTCCCGCGCCCCCGGCAACCCCGATGCCGGGGGCGTCCTCTGTCCGGGCCTTACGTTAAGGCTCGGAGAATAGCTCGCACACCCAGCTCCCAGCAATCCTCCCACTGACTAGAATGGCGCCAACACTATCCATCGGTGGAGGTCCGTGATGGCGCGAGCCGCGTCAGACGGTTCCTCCCCAGCAGCGCGTTCTTCTCGACCACGAGCCGCCGGGACCATTCCCGCGCGCAGTTCTTGCGCAGCAAGCTGTTTGAGCACGGGGATGGTCCCGGCGGCTACACGAGCGTACAGAAAGGACCACGATGCAGTTCAAGGGAACCGTCTTCCGCTACGGGCGCGACATCGACACCGACGTCATCATTCCGGCGCGCTACCTCAACACGTCCGACCCGGCCGAGCTCGCCAAGCACTGCCTCGAGGACCTCGACCCCACGTTCGTGACGCGCGTGCAGCCCGGCGACATCGTGGTGGCCGACGAGAACTTCGGCTGCGGCTCCTCCCGCGAGCACGCCCCCGTGGCCATCAAGGCGGCGGGCGTCTCCTGCGTGATCGCCAAGAGCTTCGCGCGCATCTTCTACCGCAACTCGATCAACA
>CALUJT010000157.1 GCA_944321005.1 uncultured Atopobiaceae bacterium
CTCGCGGTAGACGCCCACGAGGTCGAGGCTCACGCTCGACGAGAAGACCACCTGCTGGCGGTCGTCCAGGGCGGAGATGCCGTCCAGACGCGCCTTGATGCGCCCCGCCCGCTCGAAGTCGAGGTCGGCGGCAGCGGCGCGCATCTGCTCGGTGAGCTCCCCCACCACCTGCGAGCGATGCCCCTGCAGGAAGCTCTCCACCTGGCGCACGTGACGGGCGTACTCGACGGTGTCTATCATGCCGGCGCACACGCCCGGCCCGCGCCCCACGTGGTAGTCGAAGCACGGGCGGCACCTCTCGGCCAGCATGAGGTTGGCCACGGCCGCCTGGTCCGGGTTCTTCTCGAGCAGGCGCCGGGCGCGCTTCCACTCCACGCAGGTGGCCATGCAGATGGGGATAACCTTGCGCAGCGTGTCTATGGTCTCGCGGGCGGCACGGGCGTCGGTGTACGGGCCGAAGTAGCGCGTGCCCTTGCGGTGCTTCTCGCGCGTGTACTTTATGGCCGGGAAGACGTCGGACTCCGTGATGGCGATGTAGGGATAGGACTTGTCGTCCTTGAAGTCAACGTTGAAGTAGGGGTGATACTGCGCGATGAGGTTGCGCTCCAGCACCAGCGCCTCGTGCTCGGAGCCCACCACCACGTAGTCGAAGGACCTGACGACCTGCATCATGAGCGGGATCTTCTCGCGCTCGTCCTGCAGGGTCACGTACTGGCGCATGCGGGCGCGCAGGTTCTTGGCCTTGCCCACGTAGACCACCGTGCCCCGGGCGTCCTTCCAGAGGTAGCAGCCGGGCTCGGTGGGGACCTTGGCAACCTGCTCGGCAAGCGTGGGCTCCGCGCCCCGTTCCCGTTCGTCCACTTAGCCCCCCGCCGTCACGTTGCCCTCGCGTCTCGCTCCCAGCATACCCTCAAATCCACGGGACCGCGACGCTCCGCCGCGCCCGCGAGGCGAACCCCGGGAACCCAGGGAGAGCCGAGAAGGACTAGCGCCCCGCGACGCGAGCCACGATGCGGGCGATGCGCTCCGCGTCCTGGGGCGAGACGTCCGTGGGGAGCATGACGGCCCCTGCGGAGCAGCGCTCCGTGAGCGGCAGCGCCCCCGCGGCGGGAAGGCCGTAGGCACCGGAATCCAGCGCGCCGGGATAGAGCAGCGGCCGGTACCAGGGACGCGCGTAGAAGCCCGCGGCCAGGACCTCCGCCACCGCGCGGTCCGCGCGCACGGCATCCGCGAGGAACACGGGGTAGGCCAGAAGCGGCTGCGAAAACTCGGGAACGAGGGCGCGCGGGGCCTCCAGGGGCGCCGCCGCGCCGGCGGAGAGCGGCGAGGCCGCGAGCGTCCGGGTGTAGGCGCGGACGGCCTCCGAGCGCTGGACGAGCTGGGAGTCCTCCGAGGAGAGCGCCTCGAGGGCTCGCGAGCAGACCCACTCGTCCGGACGCGCCGGCGTGCCCGAGACCCTGCCCGAGCGCTCGTCGTCCGTGACGGCGGGCTCGAAGAGGCCCGCCCGCTCGAGGGCGCCGCGCAGCACGCGGGCGGCGGGGCGCGGCAGGCGGTTGAGGACGCGGATCTCGTTCCTGTAGAGGCGCGCGGCCCTTCCGCGCGCGGGCGTCATCTCGGGGAGGGCGTCGAGCGCGGACTCGACGGCCGCGCGCAGGGAGGCGTCCGCCATGCGCGGGCTCACCCAGATGGCCCCGCCGAAGCTCGTGCGGAGCATCTTCTCCACGCCGAAGGAGTGCACCGAGACGTCCGCGAGGGGCTCGCCCGCGGCGTCGCGAGCCATGCGGCCAACGCAGTGCGCGCAGTCCTCCACGAGGATCGCGCCGGCGCCGTGCGCCGCGCGCGCCAGGGCGAGGGCGTCCCCCTCGTCGATGATGCCGCAGGTGTTCTGGAGCACCACGGCCCGCACGTCCCCCGGGAGCGAGAGGCCCGCGGGGTCCACGGCGAGCGAGCGGGGCGAGAGCTCGGCGTAGACGGGGCGAAGCCCGGCGGAGACTATGGGGTCCACGGCGGTGCAGCAGGTGAAGGGCTGCGTGACCACGGAGCCCTCCCCTCCCCGCGCGCTCAGGGCCCCGAAGGCCGCCAGCATGCCGTAGCGGGCCTTGAGGGCGAGGTGCCACTCCCCCGCGCGCGTGCCCGTGCGGCGCGCGAGCTCCGCGCGCAGCTCCTCGGCGGCGGGCCCGAGGCTCTTCTCGCCCGCGCCCATCAGGCGTCCAGCTCTCGGTCGCCGAAGTAGCGGCGATAGTCGTCGACGTAGCGAAGCCAGAGCTTGCCCATGGCCACCAGGCGGCGCGGGTCGCGGTCCCCCGCCCCAAAGAGCGTGGTGCCCACCTTGCCCTGGGAGATGAGCTCGAGCGCGCGGCGCTTGTCGGCGGAGTCCGGCGCGTAGCGCCTGAAGACGCTCCGGGGGATGCCGAGCCAGAGCACCTCGTCGAAGGCGCGGACGGGCTCGAGGCGCCCGCCGTCCACGAAGTCGTCCACCGCGTACTGGGCGAGGTTGTGCCCGGCGAGGGTGGCGAAGAAGCTGCTGCGCCCGGCGCGCGGGTTGACCTCGAAGAGGCGGTAGGAGCCGTCGCGCTCGTCGTACTTCATGTCTATATTGAAGAAGCCGCGGTACGGGATGCCGCGCATGAACTTCTCCACCATGTCGTAGATGCCGTCGTCGCCATAGGAGAGGATGGCGGCGTAGTTGCCGATGGCCATGGGCGAGTAGTCCTCGAGGAGCGGGTGGCCCAGGGCTATGAGCGTGACGGTGCCGTCCCCGCGGACGTAGCCGTTGACGACGCGCATGCGGTCGTCGTTACCGGGGACGAAGTCCTGGACGATCATCTGCCCGGGGTAGCCGGCCTCGTACACGAGGCGCGCCGTGCGCTCGAGCTGCGCGCGGTCGGAGAGGACGTAGGCCTTCTTCTGGCCCTCGAAGGGGTGGGCGCGGTAGGCCGCGGGGTCGGCCGGCTTGAGCACGTACGGGGAGCCAAACGGCAGCTCGGGCACCTCCGGCCCGGAGATGGCCACCGTGGCGGGGTGGCTCACGCCGGTCTTCTCGCACTGGCGGTAGAAGGCGGCCTTGTCCAGGAGAGCCTCGATGACCTCGGGCTCCGGGCACACGCAGGCGTAGACGGGGTCGAGCCGGTGCTTCACGCGCGCGAGGAGCAGGGCGTAGTCGTCCCCGCAGGGCACCACGAGCGCCACCTTGCCGCGGTAGCGCCCGGCGTCGGCGTTGAGCACCTCGACGAAGCGGTCGGGGTCCGAGAACTCGGGGTCTATGCGGACCTCGATGAACTTGGAGTGCGCTGTGGGCGTGAGCGGGAAGGTGCCGTAGACCACGCTCTTTGCGCCATAGCGCTCGAAGAAGGCGCGGGCCATGCCGTAGCCCGCTATCTCCGTCCCCAGGAGGATGGGCACGAAGGGGCGGGAGGCGGGGGTCTTGGGGGCGTTCGAGGGCATGCGGGTAACCTCTCTACTTGGCTACTTGGAGAAGCGCCGTGTGACCGAGGAGATCATGGCCGCCTCGGGCAGGCGCAGGACGACGGCGGGCACAAAGGTGACCAGGAGCGAGACCGTGCCCGCCACGGCGACGTAGGCGAAGGACTGGGCGAGAGACCCCGTCACAGGTCCGACCACTGCCTCGAGCAGCGCGTAGACGCCGCCGCCCGCGGCGGCGCCGAGGCCGCCGAGAAGAAGGCCGAAGAAGACGCCGTGCAGGATGGTCCTGAGCTGGATGCCGTGGAGCCTCCCGCGCATCCAGACGAGCGCGCCTATGTCCGAGGCGATGTAGGACACGGCGGTGGAGGCGGCGATGGCGGGCATGCCCGCGCCCAGGCCCACGCCCACGCCCAGAACCACGGCGATCTGCCCCACGGCGCCGAGGATGCACGCCACCGCGTAGGGCTTCATGTTCATGAGGGCCGAGCAGCTCTTCTGCATGAGGGCGAACATGCCGTAGAACGGCAGGGCCACCGCGAGGAAGCGCAGGTACTCGCTCACGAGCGCCACGCCCTCGAGGGAGAACTTGCCCGCACAGTAGATCATGTTGAGGGGCGTGCTGAAGACCATGAGGTAGAGGGCAAAGGGAATGAGGTAGAACATCATCTGGCCTATGCCCGTGGAGACCCCGCGGCGCACGGCCGGGAGGTCGTCGCGCGCGGCGTCGCGCGCGAGCTCGGTGTAGAGGGCCGTGGTGAGCGACACGGCGAGAAGGGCGTAGGGCAGCGTGTACCACAGGCGCGCGTAGGAGATGACGGAGGCGCCGGTCTCCGGCTGCACCACGAGGGCCGCGGCGTTCTGAACCGAGGTGGTGAGGAAGGTGCAGACGGTGGCAACGAGCGTGGGGATGCCCAGGGAGAGCGTCTGGCGCAGGGCGGGGTCGTGGAAGTCCACGTGCACGCGCGGGTGGATGCCGTGACGGTGCAGCGCCGGTATCTGGCACGCCATCTGCACGAACACGCCCAGCGTGGCCGAGGCCGCGAGCACGATGACGGCAAGGAGCTCATTCGCGCGCTCGAGCACCGGGAAGAGCGCGAACCCCGTGATGACGACCACGTTGTTGAGGATGGGGCCGAGGTTGCTCCAGAAGTAGTCGCGATGCGCGTTGAGCACGCCCGAGAAGACCGAGGAGAGCCCGTAGAAGAGGATCTGGAACGCGAAGAAGCGGAAGAAGAGGACCGCCGTGTCCATGCCGTCGGCGTCACCGCTCATGAACGACTGCGTCCAGATGAAGGCCGGGGCGAAGACCGAGGCGGCGAGCGAGAGCACGCCCAGGAGGAGGAGCAGGATGCCGAGGAGGTTGCCGATGTACTCCTCCGCCCCGCGCTTTCCGCGCCTGCGGCGCACGTCCATGTAGACGGGCAGGAAGGCGGTGACGAGCATGCCGCCCATCACGAGGTCGTAGAGCATGGCGGGGAGGTTCTGCGCCACCTGGTAGGAGGTGGAGAGGAGCGAGACGCCGAGCGCCACGCCCATGACCCACGTGCGCACGAAGCCCGTGACGCGACTCACCACGATGAGACCGGTCATCAGGCGCGCGGAGCGGCCCACGCTCTCGTAGTCGCCCGAGGAGGAGAAGTCATCGTCGTCGCCCGCGACGGGCTCGGCGTCCTTCTCGGCGTCCTTCACGATGCCGCTTGGGGCCCCCGCGGGACCGGAGAAGTGGCGTCCCGTGCCGCCGTCGCGACGCGGCGACCCCGCGCCCTCCGCGAAGTGGGCGCCGCGCGGCCTCCCCTCGCCGCTCACGCGTCCTTCTCCCCGTCCGCACGGGAGCGCACCTTGGCGCGAAGCCTCTTGGCGGCGACCAGCGCGCCATAGAGGCGCGGGCGGAGCGGGAGGTCGCGGTCGGGCGCGACGGGCGCGGTCTCCTTGGAGAACTTGGTCTTGAACTTGTTGAGCGAGAGCATCTCGGGGAAGC